>JASHPP010000221.1 GCA_030038035.1 Trebonia sp. | reverse complement strand
CGTTCGGCCGCCACGTCGTGTGGCGGGATGTCACGCTCACGCTGCCGGCCGGCGAGGTGAGCGTGCTGCTCGGCCCCTCGGGCACGGGCAAGACGGTGTTCCTGAAGTCGCTCGTCAGGCTGGTCCAGCCCGACGCGGGGAGGGTCGTGGTGGACGGCGTGGACACCGTGACCTGCCGGGAACGCCAGCTGTACCGGGCCCGCAGGCTCTTCGGCGTGATGTTCCAGGACGGCGCCCTGTTCGGCTCGCTGAACCTGTACGACAACATCGCCTTCCCGTTGCGCGAGCACACCAGGATGACCGAGGCGCAGATCCGCCAGATCGTGCTCACCAAGATGGAGATGGTCGGCCTGACCGGAGAGGAGCACAAGTTCCCCGGCGAGATCTCCGGCGGGATGCGCAAGCGCGCCGGGCTGGCCCGCGCCCTGGTGCTTGACCCGCAGATCATCCTGTGCGACGAGCCGGACTCCGGCCTCGACCCGGTGCGCACCGCCTACCTGTCGCAGTTGCTCATCGACCTCAACGCCGAGATCGACGCCACGATCCTGATCGTCACCCATGACATCCAGATCGCCCGCACCGTGCCGGACAACATCGGCATGCTTTACCGCGGCGGGCTGGTCATGTTCGGTCCCCGGGAGGTGCTGCTGACCAGCGACGACCCGGTCATCACCCAGTTCGTGAACGGCCGCAGGATCGGCCCGATCGGCATGTCAGAGGAAAAGGACGAAGCCGACATCGCCGCCGGGCATGCCGGGCATGCCGGGCAGGCCGGGCAGGCCCAGCAGGCCGAGCCGGCCGGCAACGGCGGAGCCCGTCCTGGCGCGCCGCCGCCTGCCCTTGTGCCGCAGCTCGAGCCAAGCCCTGGGCTGCCCGAGCGGCAGGCGCTGCGCCGGCGCCGCGCCCGGATGCTGGACATGCTGGCGACCCTGCCGCCGCGGGCCCAGGAAGCGATCACGGCCAGCTTCGGCCCGCAGTCAGGGAACCGCCCATGAGCGGCCAGGACGTGACGTTCCCCGGGGCTGGCGCGCTGCGCCAGACCGGCAAGCTTTTCGTGCTTGCCGCGCAGGTGCTGCGGCTGACGTTCAAGCGCCCCTTCCAGGTGCGCGAGCTCATCGAGCAGTTCTGGTTCATCGCCAGCGTCACGATCCTGCCCTCGGCGCTTGTCTCCATCCCGTTCGGCGCGGTGATCGCGCTTCAGGTCGGCTCGCTGACCCAGCAGCTTGGCGCCGAGTCGTTCACCGGCGCCGCCAGCGTGCTCGCGGTCGTCCAGCAGGCGAGCCCGCTGATCGTGGCGCTGCTGATCGCGGGCGCGGGCGGCTCGGCGATCTGCGCCGACATCGGGGCCCGCACGATCCGCGAGGAGATGGACGCGCTTGAGGTCATGGGCATCTCGCCGGTCCAGCGCCTGATCGTCCCCCGGGTGCTGGCCGCGATGGGCGTCGCGGTCCTGCTGAACGGGCTGGTGTCGGTCGTCGGCGTGCTTGGCGGCTACTTCTTCAACGTGATCGTGCAGCACGGCACGCCGGGCGCCTACCTGTCCAGCTTCTCCTCCCTGGCCCAGCTCCCCGACCTGTACATCAGCGAGATCAAGGCGGTGATCTTCGGCTTCATCGCCGGGGTGATCGCCGCGCACCGGGGCCTGAACCCGCGGCCAGGCCCCAAGGGCGTCGGCGACGCGGTCAACCAGTCGGTGGTCATCTCGTTCCTGCTGCTGTTCTTCGTCAACCTGGTGCTGACCGCTATCTACCTGCGGATCGTCCCCCCGAAGGGCGCGTGAGCCGTGCGCATGGAGGCAAGAGAACGCGAACAAGCCGACGCCGGCCGATGGTCGGCCCGTGCCGCCGCCCGTGCCGCCGCGAGCGCCGCCGCGAGCGCGGACCGCCGGCTGTCCTGGCTGGACCTGCTCGGCGAGCAGCTGCTGTTCTACGCCCGCGCGCTGGCCTGGCTACCCCGGGCGGTCTGGCGCTACTGGCGCGAGGTGCTCCGGCTGCTGTCCGAGGTCACCTTCGGCAGCGGCGCGCTCGCCCTGATCGGCGGGACGGTCGGCGTGATGATCGGCATGACGCTGTTCACCGGCACGGTCGTGGGCCTGCAGGGGTACGCCGCGCTGAACCAGATCGGCGCGGCCGCGTTCACCGGCTTCGTGTCCGCCTACTTCAACACCCGCGAGATCGCGCCGCTGGTCGCCGGGCTCGCGCTGTCGGCCACCGTCGGGGCCGGCTTCACCGCGCAGCTCGGCTCCATGCGCATCAGCGAGGAAGTCGACGCGCTCGAGGGCATGGGCGTGCCGAGCCTGCCCTACCTGGTCACCACCCGCATCCTGGCGGGCGTGATCGCGATCATCCCGCTGTACGCCCTCGGGCTGGTGAGCTCGTACTTCGCCTCCCGCCTGGTCACCGTCGACTTCAACCACCAGTCGGCAGGCACCTATGACCACTACTTCGGGCTGTTCCTTTCGCCCGTCGACGTGCTCTGGTCCTTCCTCAAGGTGCTGATCTTCGCCGTCGTCGTGATCCTGGTGCACTGCTTCTACGGCTACCGGGCCGGCGGCGGCCCGGCAGGGGTGGGGGTGGCCGTTGGCCGGGCCGTGCGCGCCTCGATCGTGATGATCAACATCATCGACTTCCTCATGAGCCTGGCGATCTGGGGGGCGACCACCACGGTGCGGGTGGCCGGATGAGCTCGCGCGCGCGCGCCAAGCTCAGGCGCCGGGCCGCCGGCGTCCTGTTCCTGGTCGTGCTGATCCTGCTGGCGTGGCTGTCGGCGGCGGTGTACCAGAAGCGGTTCACGCCCGTGGCGATGGTGACCCTGTATACCAGCAGCGCCGGCAACGAGATGAACCTTGGCGCCGAGGTCATGGTCCGCGGCGTCCAGGTGGGCGAGGTGCGGCAGATCAGCGCCAACGGCACCGGTGCCCGGCTTGAGCTTGCCATCTATCCCGCGGTCGTGGGGGAGCTGCCCGCGAACGTCTCCGCCGAGATGCTGCCCACCACGTTGTTCGGCGAGCGCTATGTGGACCTCATCCTGCCGGCCAGGCCGAGCCCGCAGATGCTGGCCAACGGCAGCGTGATCTCACAGGACCGGTCCGGTGACGCCCTGGAGCTGGAGCGGGTGCTGAACAACCTGCTCCCGCTGCTCAACGCCACCGAGCCGGACAAGCTTTCGCTCGTGCTCAACGCCCTCGGGCAGGGCCTGCAGGGACGCGGCGCCGAACTGGCCCAGACGCTGACCGAGCTCAACTCCTACCTGGGGCGGCTGAACCCGCAGCTGCCCACCCTGGACACCGACATCAAGGAACTGAGCGGGCTGGCCAGGACCTACAACCGGGCGGCGCCCGGCATCTTGTCCGCGCTGAACGACTTCGCCGCCACCAGCCAGGTCATCGCGGACCAGCGGGCCAGCGTGACCGCGCTGCTGGCCAACCTGACGGTCGCCGCCACCGACCTGCGCTCGTTCCTCGCCGCCAACGAGCAGAACATCGTCACGCTGTCCGCGGACTCACCGGCCACGCTGAGCATCCTGGCCAGGTACGCCCCGGAGTTCCCGTGCGTGCTGCAGGACCTGGTCAGCTTCGAGCCGGCCATGAACAAGGTCCTCGGGCAGGGCACGAGCGAGCCCGGCCTGCACGTCAACGTGACCGTGGTGCCGTCGCTCGGCCGGTACCTGCCCGACCGGGACACGCCGATGTACGGGGACAACACCGGGCCGCGCTGTTATCCGGTGCCGTTCCCCGGCATCACGCTGAACGACGGCACGTCCTCGCCGGCCGCGTCCGCAGCGGACGGCGCGGCCTCGCAACAGGCCTCGCAACAGGCCTCGCAACCAGCCTCCCAACACGCCGCCGCGACGGCCGCCATGACGGGACCAGGCGGCGCCCCCCAGGACGGCGAGCTGATCAGGGAGGTCGCGGCGCTGGCACTCGGCCGTCCCACGGCCGCCGTCCCCGGCTGGAGCAGCCTCCTGGTGGGGCCGCTGTACCTGGGCACCGACGTGGTCCTGCGAACAGGCGCGGGGTGAGGCCATGAAGCGGGCATCCATCGCAGGACCGCTGGTCAAGTCGGTCATCTTTATCGCGGTCACCGCCACCCTGACCACGATCCTCGGGATCAGCATCGCCCAGACCGGGGTTCCGGGGACCACCGGCTACCAGGCCGTGTTCACCGACGTCACCGGGCTGACCGTGGGCAATGACGTGGACATCGCCGGGGTGCGGGTGGGGGACGTGACCTCGATCAGCGTCTACCACCGCAACCTGGCGCTGGTCGGCTTCGCGGTGCAGGCCGGCCGGCAGCTGCCCGCCTCGGTGACCGCCACGATCAGGTACCTCAACCTCGTCGGCCAGCGCTACATCGAACTCGGCCAGGGCACAGGACCGCCCGGCCGCCTGCTGCCGCCTGGGGGGACCATACCGCTCTCGCGGACCACCCCCGCGCTGAACCTGACCGTCTTGTTCAACGGGTTCCAGCCGCTGTTCGCGGCCCTTTCCCCCACCGACGTCAACGAGCTGGCCAGCGAGATCATCCAGGTGTTCCAGGGCGAGAGCCCGGACCTCGACGCCCTGGTCCTCACGATCGGGTCGCTGACCACCGCCCTGGCGACCAAGGACCAGGTGATCGACGACGTGATCGGGAACCTGAACTCGGTGCTCACGACGATCACCTCCCGCGGCAACGCGCTCGCCGGGCTGATCACCACCCTGCAGGAGCTGGTCTCCGGGCTGGCGGCGGACCGGCAGTCCATCGGCAGCGCGATCGGCGCCATCTCCAGCCTGAACAGCGCCACCGCCGGCCTGCTGCAGGTGGGCCGGGCGCCGCTGAGCCAGGACATCAGCGAGCTCGGGGTGCTCGCGGGAAACCTGGCGGACAACTCGGGCACGGTCGCCACGTTCCTGCAGGACCTGCCGCTCAAGATGGCCGACATCACCAGGCTCGCCTCGTACGGGTCGTGGCTCAACTTCTACCTGTGCGCCGCGACGGTGACCGGGGTGCGCAGCGCCTCCGGCGGTGCGGGCCCGTCCGGCGTCCCCGTCACGGCAGCGAGGTGCACGTCATGACGTCTGTGCCGGAAAGGCCCCTGCCGGCGAAGGCCCTGTCGGCGAAGGCCCTGTCGCGGTTTGTCAGGAAGCCGCTGTCGCAGCGCAGCCTGATCGGGGTCGCCTTCACGGGGCTGGCCATCCTCGCCGCGATCGCCCTGCTCGTCTACTACTCGGGCGACCTGCCGTTCATCGGCGGCGGCACCACCTACACCGCCTACTTCGCCGAGGCGGGCGGCCTGCAGCCAGGCAACGAGGTGCGGATCGCCGGAGTCGTGGTCGGCCACGTCACCGGGGTATCGCTGGACGGCGACAAGGTGGCCGTGACGTTCCAGGAGAAAGGCGCCTGGCTGGGGAACGACACCACCGCCGCGATCGAGATCAAGACCCTGCTCGGCGACATGTACCTGGCGCTCGACCCGCAGGGCACCGCGCCGCTCAACCCGGCCCAGCCGATACCGCTCAGCCGCACCACGTCGCCGTACGACGTGCAGCAGGCGTTCAGCGACCTGGGGCAGCAGCTCGGCCAGATCAACACCGCCCAGCTCGCCAAGAGCCTGCAGGTGCTGTCCGACGCGTTCGCCTCCACCCCGCCGTACGTGCGCTCGGCCCTGAGCGGGCTGGCCAGCCTGTCGTCATCGGTGGCCTCCGAGCAGGCGCAGGTGGCCAGCGTGCTGGCGGGCACCCGCACGGTCACCGGGGTTCTCGCCAGCGAGGACACCCGGTTCTCCGAACTGCTGACCGACGGGAACCTGCTGCTGGCGGAGCTGCAGCAGCGGGAGGCCGCCATCACCTCGCTGCTGGAAACCACGCAGGCCCTGTCCGTCCAGCTGTCCGGCCTCGTCACAGACAACCAGGCCAAGCTCCACCCGGCGCTGCAGGCACTGAACGAGGTCACCAGCGTGCTTGAGCAGAACCAGGCCAGCCTGGCCCAGGCGATCGCGCTGGCCGGCCCGTACTACCGGCTGCTCGGCAACACGCTCGGCAACGGCCGCTGGCTGGACGTGTACCTGTGCGGCCTCATCTCGAGCTCGGACCTGCCGCCCGGCACCGGTCCCGCCGCTGGCTGCGAGCCACCGAAAAGCTGAGGTGACACGATGAGCGATCCGAACGAAGGCGGGCTGAGCACACTCGACAGCCTCCTGGAAGAAGGCCGGGAACAGCAAACGGCCAGGCGGGCCCGCCTGCGCGGCCTGCGCGATCGGCTGCGGCGCAGGCTGCTCGGCTCCCGGCGGCGCCGGATCATCTCCGCGGTCGCGGCCGTGGCGGTCGTGGCCGCGCTGATCGCCGGCGGCAGGCTGCTGGACCAGGCCACCCATCCGGGTACGCGGATCACCGCCTACTTCAGCGAGTCGATCGGCATCTACCCCGGCTCCGACGTGCGCATACTCGGGGTGCGGGTGGGCACGGTCGACGCGGTCCAGCCGGACGGCGCGGAGGTCAGGGTCATCCTGACGGTCGACAACGGCGTCCCGGTCCCCGCCGGCGCGGACGCGGTCGTGGTCGCGCCGAGCGTGGTCTCCGACCGCTACGTCCAGCTCACCCCCGCCTACACGAGCGGCCCGCGGCTCGCCAGCGGCGCCGTCATCCCGCTCTCCCGCACCGCGGTCCCTGTCGAGATCGACCAGATCTACGCGGACCTGAACCAGCTCGCCACCGCGCTTGGCCCGTCGGGCGCGAACAAGCACGGCGCGCTCAGCAACCTGATCACGACCGGCCAGGCCAACCTGGCGGGCAACGGCAGCTACCTCAAGAGCATGCTCACGCAGTACGCCGGCCTGTCGAAGACCCTGGGCGGCTCCGCGGGCAACATCGCGTCGACGATCACCAGCCTGGAGCAGTTCACGGCCATGCTCGAGCGCAACGATGACCAGGTGCAGCTGGCCGAGCAGCAGCTCGCCCAGGTCTCCGGGTACCTGTCCGGCGAGCGGGACCAGCTGTCCGCGGCGATCAGCACGCTGGCCGGCGCGCTCGCCCAGGTGCAGCAGTTCATCGCGGGCAACAGGAGCCTGCTCACCGCCAACGTGAACAAGCTCGCGTCGATCACCGACATCCTGTCCAGCGAGCGGGCGTCGCTGGCCGAAGCGCTTGACGACGCCCCGCTCGCCGCCGACAACCTGCTCAACGCGTACGACGCCACCACTAAGACCCTGGACGGCCGCGCCGACCTCAACGAGTTCAGCATGACCGCGGCGGGCACCACCGCGGCCAGCGACGAATCGGCGGCGTCGTCGGGACCGGCCGGGTCGGTCGCGGTGCTCACCAGCGAGATCGCCGGCCTCCCGCCGCTGCCGCTGCCGTCGGTGGGCACCGTGTACAGCACGCCGCAGGCCCTGCTCGCAGAGCTGCACGCGTGCGGGAAGCGGTGCTGATGCGCGCCCGGGCCCCGCGGCGATGGGCAGCGATCGCCGCCGCGGCGGCGGCGGTGATCGCCACGGCCGGCTGCGGCGCGGGCGGGTTCAACGGCATCTACAGCATCCCGCTGCCCGGGGGCGCGAGCCTGGGCAGCCACCCCTACGAGGTCACCGCCCGCTTCGCCGACGTGCTCGACCTGGTGCCGCAGTCGGCGGTCAAGGTGAACGACGTCAGCGTCGGCCGGGTCACCAGCATCTCCCTGCCGCAGGGGTCGTGGACCGCGAGCGTCAGCATGCTGATCAACGGCGACGTCCGCCTGCCGGCCAACGCGATCGCCCAGGTGGAGCAGTCCAGCCTGCTCGGCGAGCTGTACATCGCGCTGTCCCCGCCGCCCGGCGTCCGGGCCACCGGCAGGCTGACGAACGGCGCGGTGATACCCGAATACCGCACCACCACCAACGCCACCGTCGAGGAGGTGCTCGGGGCGCTGTCGCTGCTGCTCAACGGGGGCGGCATCAACCAGCTGCACACGATCACCAGCCAGCTGGCCGTCGCGCTGAACGGCGACGAGCCGCAGGTCCGCTCGCTGGTCGTCCGGCTGCACACGCTGCTGGCCAACCTCAACGCCCACCGCAGCGACATCATCACCGCGCTCGACGGGCTCAACGCCCTGTCGGCCACCCTGGCCGCGCGCGACCGCCAGATCGGCAACGTCCTCATCCACCTCGGCCCGGGCCTGCAGGTGCTCGCCGCCGAGCGCAACCAGCTCGTCACGATGCTGAACTCGCTGCACGCCCTGTCCGGCGTCGCGGTCGCCACGATCAACGCGAGCCAGGCCAGCCTGGTCACCGACCTGCAGCTGCTGACGCCGACGCTCACCGAGCTCGCCGACGCCGGGCAGAACCTGCCGCTGGCGCTGCAGGTGCTGCTGACCTACCCGTTCACCGACCAGGTGCTTGACGACGTGCAGGGCGACTACCTGAACGTCTACCTGAAGGTGGCGGCGGCCAAGGGCACGACGGTGATCCCGCCCGTGACGCCGGCCCCGACCGCCACGGCCAGCGGGACGGGCAAGAGCTGATGCTGACCACGGCGACGAAACTCAAGCTGGCCGCGTTCGCGCTGCTCAGCCTCCTTGTGGTGGGGTACACCGGCATCCACTACGCGAACCTGGGCCGCTACATCGGGCTGCCAGGCTACTACGTGGTCAAGCTGGAGCTGGCCCAGGCGGGCGGGATCTTCCCCGACGCCGACGTGACCTATCGCGGGGTCCAGGTCGGCCGGGTGGGCGCCGTCGAGCTGACCGCGACCGGCGTGCAGGCGGACCTGGACATCAGCGACTCCGCCCCGCCGATCCCGGCCCGCCTCAAGGCCGCCGTGGCGGACCTGTCGGCGGTCGGCGAGCAGTACGTGGACCTGCGACCGGACACAAGCTCCGGCCCCTACCTCACCGCGGGCAGCGTGATCCCGCAGGCCGACACCTCGGTGCCGCTGCCCGTGACGAACCTGCTGACCAGCGTCAACACGCTCGCCACGTCGCTGCCGCTCGGCACGCTCCGCGAGCTGCTCAACGAGCTGGCGACCGGCTTCCAGGGCCAGGGGGCCAACCTGGCGGCGATCCTGGACGGCGACCACGCGCTCGTCCAGGCGCTGGACGCCACCACCCCGCAGACGATCACGCTGGTCACCAACGCCAAGGCGGTGCTGGCGACCCAGATCGCCGAATCCGGGGCGCTGGACTCCTTCGCCGCAAGCGCCGAACTGCTCGCCAGGCAGCTCAAGGAATCCGACCCCGACCTGAGCAAGCTCATCACCGCCGCCCCGCAGGCCGCCGCGCAGGTGGCCGACCTGCTGGCCGGCACCAACCCCGGCCTGGCCGTGCTGATCGCCAACCTGCTGACCACCTCGCAGGTGACGCTCACCAGGGGGGCGGCGCTCGACGAGCTGCTTTCTGTGCTGCCGGCCGACATCGCGGCGGGATCCACGGTCATCACGAACGAGGGGGCCAACATCGGGATGGCGCTCACCTTCTTCAGCCCGCTGCCCTGCACCGCCGGATACGGCGGCACCGTGTACCGCAACGGCCTCGACACCTCCCCTGCGCCGGTCAACACCTCCGCCTCCTGCACGCTGCCGGCCAGCAGCGGGGTGGACGTCCGCGGCTCCGCGCACGCCCCGTCAGGGGGCGGGGTGCCGGCGGCGGCCCAGCCGGGCCTGGCCACGCTGCTCGGGGTGACCCCGTGATCGCCCTCGTCCGCCGCGGCGCCCGCAGGCTCGTCAAAGACCCGCTGCTCGCCGTCGCGGTCGTGCTCGCCGTCGCGGCCGCGGTCTTCGCCGCCTGGTCGGGCCTGGCGTGGCACAGCGCCGCCCAGGCCGGGACGGTCGCCCAGGCGCAGGCCCGCGACCAGGTCCTGCAGGAAGGCGAACAGGACGTGCAGAACTTCAACACCCTGGACTACCGCGACGTCGGCCAGGGGCTGAGCCTGTGGGAGCAGTCGTCCGCCGGGGCGCTGCGCGCGCAGATCGTCGCGGGCAGCGCCGAGTTCGAAAAGCAAGTCGAGCAGGCCAAGACGATCACCACCGCCAAGATCCTCGACGCGGCCCTCGTCACGCTCAACACCAGGGCGGGAACCGCCAGCATCATCGCCGCCGTCCAGCTCACCGTCGTCCCCGCCAAGGGAGCCGCGGTCACCAAGCAGACCAGGCTCGACGGCCAGCTCACGCGGACCGCCTCGGGGTGGAAGCTCACCGCGCTCGGCCAGGTGCCGGTCGGCAGCGCCGGGTGAGACGGAAAGGATTCGCGATGCCCGAAGACCCCGCGCTCGACGACCCCGCGCTTGACGACGACGCGCTCGACGACGATGAGCTTGACGATACTGACGACCCGGCAGACGAGCCAGCCACCGCCACCCGCGGTCGCCGCCGCACGTTCGCGGTGCTGGCGCTCGGCGCGGTCACCGTCCTGCTCGGCGGCTTCGGCATCTGGGCGACGGCGCACGCCGGCAGCCTGCGCGCGCAGTCCGCGCAGCAGAACACCGCCCTCATCGACCCGGCCGCCACCAGCGCGGTCCGCACCCAGATCGACGCCGCCGTGCAGACGGTCTTCTCCTACAGCTACGCCGACACCGGGGCGACCAGGCGGGCCGCGCAGCGGCTGCTGACCGGGCCGGCGATCCAGCAGTACAACACGCTGTTCGCGCTCGTGGAGCAGCAGGCCCCGGCGCAAAAGCTCGTGGTCACCACCACGGTGACCAACAGCGGGGTGGAGCTGCTGACCGGCGGCCAGGCGCGGGTGCTGATCTTCGTCAACCAGCAGGACACCCGGGCCGGCACCAGCCAGACGAGCTACAGCGGCTCGATGCTCGCGGTCACCGCGCTCTGGCAGGCGGGCCGCTGGAAGATCGAGAACATCGACACGTTCAGCTGAGGCAGGAAGAGGCGCCAGGGCCCGTTCGGACTGAAAATCTTTATCCCGAACGATCCCGGCCGACTCCCGCCCGCCCGCGATCACCCGGTCGGCGCGACTAGCGCCCGGGATGTCCGGCCTGTCATAATCGGGGCTCAATGGGGCCTTCGGGGTGGGAGGGGCGCGATGACACGCATACGGCTGCTCGCCGCGCGGTCAGGGGTGATCGTCGCCGCGGCGGTGCTGCTGACAGGCATGGCCGCCGGGCTGGCAGCGGCCACGCCAGCCGCGGCGGCCCAGGCCAGGCCCCAGGCCCCCCGGGTCGCCATCCCCTTTGGCGGCCAGCTCAACGGCGCGGCCGTGACCACCGGCGGGATCGCGTGGGCCGTCGGCTACACGCCGGGCGAGGCACTGGCGCAGCGCTGGAACGGCAAGGCCTGGACGTGGGAGTCGGCCCTGGCGGTGGGCGGGACCGACAGCGACTTCTACAGCGTGGCCGCGATCTCCCCCGCCAACGCCTGGGCGGTCGGTTACACACCCAGCGCGTCGGCCAACGTTCCGCTGATCGCGCACTGGAACGGCACGGCCTGGAAGCAGGTGCACAGCCCGAACCCGGGACCGGACGGCACCCTGCTCAGCGGCGTGGCCGCCGTCTCGGCGGACGACGCCTGGGCGGTCGGCCAGACCGGCACCGAGCGCAGCGTGACCCTGCGCTGGAACGGCAAGGCGTGGACGCGGGTGTCCAGCCCGAGCCCTGGCAGCGACGACGAACTGTTCGCCGTGGCCGCCACCTCCGCGAGCAACGCCTGGGCGGTCGGCGAGACCGACGACGACGCCGTCATCCACACCCTGATCCTGCACTGGAACGGCAAAGCCTGGAGCCAGGTGTCCAGCCCCAGCCCCACCCCGACGGGCGACTTTCTCTACGGCGTGACCGCCACCTCCGCGACCAACGCCTGGGCGGTCGGCTACTCCACCGTCTACTCAGAAGGCTGGCAGACGCTGATCCTGCACTGGAACGGCAAGGCGTGGACGCAGGTGCCAAGCCCCGACCCCGTCAAGGTCAGCAGCAGCGAGCTCACCTGGAACGTCCTGCAAGGCGTGGCCGCCACCTCGGCGGGCAACGCCTGGGCGGTCGGCTACGACGAGACCGCCGCGGGCGGCTCCAAGACGATGATCTTCCACTGGAACGGCAAGGCGTGGGCGCAGGTGACCAGCCCGAACCCGTTCTGCGCGACGTGCGACAGCCTGTACGGCGTGGCGGCCGCATCGGCCGGCAGCGCCTGGGCGGTCGGCACGGTCAACATGGGCGCGGAGGTCGTGATCCTGCACTGGAACGGCACCCGCTGGGTGAACTCCACCTCGGCCACCCCGCCGGACTAGCGTCACGCCGGCCAGGTCAGCCTTCCCCGGCGAGGAACTTCAGCAAGGCGTCGGCGACCTGGCCAGGCTGCTGCTGGGTCACCCAGTGTCCGGACGGCGCGACCTGCACCACCTGATGCCTGGCCGAGATCCTGGCGGCCTGCTCGGTCATCGGGGCGAGCACGTGCGGCTCGGCGATCGCGAGGTAGGGGATGTCAAGCGGCTGCTTGAGCCACCCGTCGTTGTCGGCGATGTCCTGGGGAAACGCCCGGAACCAGCCCAGCCCCGCGCTCAGCGCGCCGGGAGCGGAGTAGGCCCGCACGTACGCGTCCCTGTCGGCGGCGGTGATGCCCGACGCGTCGTAGTTCTCGCCCGGGTCGTGAAAGTCGAAGAACCAGTCGAGGTAACAGCCCAGCGAGGCGGAGATCAGGCGTTCGGGCAGGAGCGGGACGGCGTGGAACCCGAACCACCACGGCGACCCGGCGCCCAGCAGCGGGAATCCGTACCAGGCGCGCTCGGGCAGCAAGACCGCGGCGATCGCGAGCTTGCTGACCCGGCCGGGGTAGCTCTTGGCGAACGCGTACGCGACCATCCCGCCGATGTCGTGTCCCACGACGCTCGCCGCCGGAACGTCGAGCGCGTCGAGCAGCCCCGCGACGTCGCCGGCCATGGTGCGCTTGTCGAACCCGTCGAAGGGAACGGTCGAGCCGCCGATCCCGCGCAGGTCGGCGGCGATCACCAGGTAATGCTCCGCGAGCGCGGGCAGCACGGCGCGCCAGGCCCGCCAGGTCTGCGCGAACCCGTGCAGGAGCACCACGGCAGGCCCGTCCCCGCCGGTGACGGCGTGGACGGTCAGGTCGCCCAGGTCGATGTGCGCTGACCT
>JASHPP010000220.1 GCA_030038035.1 Trebonia sp. | reverse complement strand
GCGGGATGTTGAGCGCGTCGAAGTTGTACCACTCGGCCTCGACCTCGGGTCCCTCGGCGACCTCGTAGCCCATCGCGACGAACACATCGGCCAGCTTGTCGGCTAGCATCCCGACCGGGTGGCGCGCGCCGGCCGGCTGGCGGTCGTAGGGCAGCGTGACGTCGACGCGCTCGGTGACCAGGACCTGCTCGTCGCGTTCGCGCTCAAGCTGCTCCTGGCGTGCTTGCAGAGCCGTCTTGACATTGTTGATCGCGGTGCCGACCCGGCGCCCGGCGTCGGCCTTGGCCTCCGGCGGCAGCGCGCCGATCTCGGCACGGGCGAGGAACAGCGGGGCGCGGTCCGCGTAGTGCGCGAGCCGTGCCTCCTTGAGCTCATCGAGTGTCGTCGCGGCGGCGATCGCGTCGAGCGCGGCGCTGGTCGCGCGCTCGACCTCGGCGGGTTCCAGGGCCGTCACCGCCACCGGATCGAAGTTCTTGTTTGGTGCGGACATCTTTCGCTTCCTCGAGGTCTGCTGAGAGCTGGAAGGTCCGCGACGGGAGCTGTCGTCGATCATCCGGAACGAACCGCGGCGCCTGAGTCCAGCACACCGAACTGTACTGGCTTCGCAGGCCGTCGATGGGATCGCACCGGGATACCGCACCCTGATCGCGCGCCTTCGTGGGCGTTGCGAGCCCGCGGCCGCGCGTCGCGTCGCCTGCGGTTGAGTTCCGCGCTAGGCGATGGGCGTGCCCGCGGGCAGGATAAATCGGAACTCCGCGCCGCCGCCGGGCGCCCGTCCCACGGTGATGTCGCCGTTCATTGCCTCGACTAGGCCCTTCACAATGTACAGGCCGAGTCCGGCGCCGCCTCGGGCGCCGCGCTTGCCCCGCCAGAACTGGCGGAACACGCGAGGCGCGACCTCTGGCGCGATGCCCTCACCCTGGTCGCGCACGGACACGACGATCGAGTCTGCCTGATCGCCGCCCGCACGTGCGCGTTCTACCACGACCGTCACGATACCAGCCCCGTGCCTGACGGCGTTTTCCACGAGGTTGGACAGGATCTGGTCGATCTTGTCGGCGTCCAGCCAGGTGTCGGGAAGGTCCGCCGCCTCGAGGCGGAACCTGTCCTCCGGCTCGCCTGCCGCCACCCGCCCCGCGATGAGCTTCCTCGCCCGGTCCGGGATGTCGACGAGCTCCCGGTGCACCTCCATCCGGCCGGACTCGATCCGGGACACGTCGAGCAGCTCGGTGATCAGCCGGGTGACCCGGTCCGCGTCCGCGTTGACCGTCTCGAGCATGACGACCTTCTGGTCGTCGGTGAACCGGTGCCACTTGGCCAGCAGCGTGGCGGTGAACCCCTTGACGGAGGTCAGCGGGGAACGCAGCTCGTGCGCGACGGTGGACACAAGCTCGGCGCGGCTGCGCTCGAGCCGGGCACGCTGCTGGGCACCCCGCAGCGAGATCACCAGGCGCTGGACCGGGCCGTTGCGGCCGTCGCGGACGTAGCCGACGGAAACGAGCAGCTCGGTGCCGTCGGAAAGGAACAGGCTCCGCTCCGGGTGCCTGGTGCGGGTGGCGAGGCCGTGGTAGGGATCGACGAACACCCACCAGTCCCTGCCGTCGTCGTCGCGGAAGGGCAGCACGGCGGAGACGAACTTGCCGATCGCCTCTTCCGGCGGGGTGTTCGTGAGCCGGGCGGCGGCCCGGTTGAAGACGATCACGCGCCCCACGTCGTCGGCGACGACGAGCCCGTCGGGAAGCTCGTCGGCCATCAGCGGCGGCGGCGTGCGCGGAGGCGGCGGCGCGGCGGGCATGCCGCCGGCCCGCTCAGGCGGGCCAGAGGTACCCCGGCTCGCGGTGTTGTCCTCCACGACTGCGACGCCTCCGTCCGGCAGGGCCGCACGCTGCGGCCACGGCCTGGCTCGTTCCACGATTCGGGTGACGGAATGTGATCAGACTCTAGCGCGGTTACGCACTTCACCGACAGCCCCGGGCGCGGGATTTCTCTATGTTTTAGCGCGAATACGCTGCGCGACGACCGGTCACCGCGCATGAGGACCCGCAACGCGACGTAATCATCGGGCCTGGTCGCGGACCCGCAGCGCGGCCGCGGACGCGTACATGCACACCGCGGCCGCGGCCGCCAGGTTCAGGCTCTCCGCCCGGCCGTAGATCGGCACGGCCACGGACTCGTCCGCCAGCGCGAGCAGGTCGGCCGACAGTCCCCACGCCTCGTTGCCGAACAGCCACGCGGTCGGGCTGGCGAGCGCTTGGCGCGCTCGCGGGTCGGCCAGGGTGACGCCGGCCCGGCCGTCGGCCGCGACGATCCGCAGGCCCGCCGCGCGCAGCGCCGCCACCGCCTCGGGCAGCCGGACGCCCGCCACGATCGGCAGGTGGAACAGGCTGCCCGCGCTGGCCCGCACGCACTTGCCGTTGTACGGGTCGACCGAGGCGTCGGCGAAGACGACCGCGTCGGCCCCCGCCGCGTCGGCGGTGCGCAGCACGGTGCCCGCGTTCCCCGGGTCCCGCACGTTGGCGAGCAGCGCCACGAGCCTCGGCGCGGCCGCGACGACCTGGCCGAGCGGGACGTCGATGAAGTCGCAGACCGCCAGCACCCCCTGCGGGGTGACGGTCTGCGCGAGCTCGCTCATCAGCTCGCCGCTGACCACCTGCACGTCGGCGCCCGCTTCGGCGGCCGCCGCGACAAGCGCGGCGTGCCGCGCCTGCGCGGGCGCGGTGACGAACAGGCCGGTGACGCGCGCCCCGGTGGCGAGCGCCGCGGAGACAGCCTGCGGGCCCTCGGCGAGGAAGACCCGGTCACGCTGCCGCAGCGCCCGCTTGGTCAGCCGGCGGGCCGCCCGCAGGCGCGCCGGACTCACGCCGCGGTAGTCCACCGCGGTCAGGCGGCCGCGTCAGCGCTCTCAGGTACCGCCTGGCGCGCGACCTCGACAAGCGCGGCGAAGGCCGCCTCGTCGGTGACCGCCAGTTCGGCGAGGACACGGCGGTCTACCTCGACGCCGGCCGCCTTGAGCCCCTGCACGAACCGGTTGTAGGTCATCCCGTTCGCCCGCGCGGCGGCGTTGATGCGCTGGATCCACAGCCGGCGGAAGTTGCCCTTGCGGTCCTTGCGGTCGCGGTAGGCGTAGGTCATCGAGTGGAGAAGCTGCTCCTTGGCCTTGCGGTACAGCCGGGACCGCTGTCCCCGGTAGCCGCTGGCCCGCTCCAGGACAACCTTGCGCTTCTTGTGGGCGTTCGTCGCCCGCTTCACGCGTG
>JASHPP010000219.1 GCA_030038035.1 Trebonia sp. | reverse complement strand
TGGCGGTCCTCGTGTCGAGGCCGTGCAGGTGGCCCTGCAGGATCAGGTTCTCCCGGCCGGTGGCCATCGGGTCGGCGCCGGAACGCTGCGCGACCACGCCGATCACCGTTCTCGCCCGCCCGGGGCTGGCCAGGACGTCGATGCCCGCGACGCGCGCGGTGCCCTCGTCGGGGGTGGCGAGCGTGGTGAGGATCTTGACCGTGGTGGTCTTGCCGGCGCCGTTCGGGCCGACGAGGGCGAAGATCGTGCCCTTGGGGACGCTGAGGTCAAGGCCGGCGAGCGCCGTGATGCGGCTCTTGTTCTTGCCGGCCGCCTGGTAGGTCTTGACGAGGCCGCGCGCCTCGATGGAGAACATGGCGGATAACTCCTCGCGGTTGCTGGTCGTGCGTGATCAGTCCCGCGGCGAGGAGCCCGGCTACACTCATGGATTGGGCCTCGTTAACCGGATGCCGCCAAACCGCGGGATTCGTGATGAGGTTGCGACCCCGGCTTTCTGGTGTTGCCCCACCAGGCCGGGGTCGTCTTACGTGTCTTCCGTGTCGTCGGCTTCGGGCTCGGGCCACCCCCTTAGCGCCAGGTCGTCAAGCTCCTTCATCTGCGCGGGCATCTCCCCGGTCTCGTGGATCTGCCGCCACATCTCTATCCCGCTGAGCGTCCCCTGGACGATCTCGAGGAGCAGGCCGCGTACCCAGCCGGCCTGGGCCTTGCGCATGGCGAGCTGGTATTCGGCCTCGATGAGCACGATCCGCGGCAGCCGCTGGGTCCACAGCTTCAGGTCCGCCTCGTTCGCCGCGTTCAGGGTGTCCAGCGCGGCCAGCCGCGTGGTGAGCAATTCCACCACCTCGGCGGGCGGCAGGATGCCGCCTTCTGACAGCGCGGCCACGAAGCCGCCGTACTCGTCCCGCGGGACGCTGAGCAGCTCGCGCAGCCAGTCCCTGAGCTCGGCGCGGCCGGCTGCGGTGATCTCGTAGGTCGTCCGCTCGGGCTGCCGGCCCGCCCTGACCGTGCCGGTCGCCTGGATCAAGCCGTACTTCTCAAGATTCTGGACGACCGTGTACAGCGAGCCCCAGTTGATCTTGATGGCCTTGTCCTTGCCGCGCGCCCGCAGCGTCTGGGCCATCTCGTAGGGGTACATCGGCCGCTGCGCCAGCAGCGACAGCAGCGCGAGCGCGAGCAGGTTACCCACCTTGCGCCGCTTGGCCACTGGCCTCGCGCCTCCCGCCTGCTGCGAGGGGATGTCTCCCCGGTGCGATGAGTGCTCGTCCGCGAGTTCTCGCCACCAAGTTCTCGTCAGCGAGTCCTCTGCATAGAGTACTCGGATACGAGTATACACCTGCGGATGGCAGGCGCACGGTAGCTCACGCACGCCGCCCGAGCAACGTGTGCGGCGTGGTCACCCAGCCCCACCCGCGCTCCAGACGACCCGGCGGGTTTTGACCGGCGCTGGGGGTCCCACCGCCAGGCCAAGGGCCGGGCGTCAGCCGAAGAAGACTTCGGCTTCCGCGTAGCGTTCGGCCGGGACGAGCTTGAGCTCGCGGGTGGCCTCGGCGATGGGGACGCGGATGATCTCGGTGCCGCGCAAGGCCACCATCGTGCCGAACGCCTCGTCGTGCACCGCCGCGACGGCGTGCAGCCCGAAGCGCGTGGCGAGCACCCGGTCGTAGGCGGTCGGCGTGCCGCCCCGCTGGATGTGGCCGAGCACCGTGCAGCGGGCCTCCTTGCCAGTGCATTTCTCGATCTCGTCGGCCAGCATCTGGCCGACCCCGCCGAGCCGGACGTGCCCGAACGAGTCAAACTGCCCGCTCGTAGCCGTCAGCTCCTCGTGCACCGGGTGCGCGCCCTCGGCGACCACCACGATCGGCGCGTACCTGGTCTGGAACCGGTGCTCCACCCATGAGCACACCTTCTCGATGTCGAACGGGCGCTCCGGGATCAGGATGACGTTCGCGCCGCCGGCCAGCCCGGCATGCAGCGCGATCCAGCCCGCGTTCCGGCCCATCACCTCGACGATCAGCGCCCGGTGGTGGCTCTCCGCCGTGGTGTGCAGCCGGTCGATCGCCTCCATGGCGATGTTCACCGCGGTATCGAAGCCGAAGGTGTAGTCGGTCGCGCCGAGGTCGTTGTCGATGGTCTTCGGCACGCCGACGACCGGGATGCCCTCCTCGTGCAGGCGGCTCGCCACGCCGAGGGTGTCCTCGCCGCCGATCACGATCAGCGCGTCGACGCCCAGTCCGGCCAGGTTGTCCTTGATCCGCTCGACGCCGTTGCGGCCGGGGCCGTTCTCCTTGAACGGGTTCGTCCGCGACGAGCCGAGGATCGTGCCGCCCCGCGGCAGGATGCCGCGCACCGCGTGGACGTCGAGCGGCACCGTGTCCGCCTCTAGCGGCCCCCGCCACCCGTCCCGGAATCCCACGAACTCCAGGCCGAACTCCTGGATCCCCCTGCGCACCACGGCGCGGATGACGGCGTTCAGGCCGGGGCAGTCGCCGCCGCCGGTAAGCACTCCCACTCGCATGGGGGTAAGCCTAGCCGTCACGGGACGGCTTGTAATAGACGAGGGAATAACAGGAGGTAACTACCCGGAGTTTCGATAAGTCCGGTTCGCCGGCCGGCGCCCGAAGCTCTTTCGCCTGCTTGGCATAGATGTCGACGTAATCCTGCCCGGACAGCTTGCCGATCTCCTGCATGATCTCGTCGGTCACGGCGCGCAGCGCGACGCGGTCCGATTCCCTGCCGTAATAGCGGGAAAAGTCGAGCGGCGTGCCGAAAATCACGCCAGGCCGGACCCGCCACTGCGGGCTGAACGAACCAGGCGGGAGGAACTCAAACGTGCCGATCATCGCGCACGGCAGCACCGGCGCGCGCGACTCCAGGGCCAGCCGGGCCACCCCGGTCCTGCCCTTGTACAGGCGCCCGTCGGGCGACCGCGTTCCCTCTGGGTAAATGCCGAGCACATTCCCCTCCGCGAGCACCCGCAGCCCGGACCTGAGGGCCCGCTCGCTTGCCTGGCCGCCGCTCCTGTCGACGGGTATCTGGCCGACGCCGCTGAAGAACGCCCGGCTCACCAGGCCCTTGAGCCCGCGGCCTGTGAAGTACTCCGCCTTCGCGAGGAACACCACCTTGCGCGACAGCGGAAGCGGACCGAAGAAGTGGTCGGCGAAGGACAGGTGATTGCTCGCGAGGATAACGGGCCCGCGCCTGGGCAGGTTCCGCTGCCCGTGCGACCAGGGGCGGAACACGAGCTTCAGCGTCACGCCCAGCGTGTACTTGGCTAGCCAGTAGAACACCTACACATCCTCCCACGTCCGCAGCCGGGTAGGGGGCCGCGACGTGGGGGGAGGGCCCGGCTGGCCTGTGCCAGCGGGAGGGCCGGCCGGATGCGCCAGCGGGAAAGCCCGGCTGGTCCGTGCCAGCGGGAAACGACCGCAAATCCGGCCTCCTGCTGCGCCGTGTCCCCGCCGCATGCGACGATGCGAGACATGCCCCCTGCTTCGCCCGGCGCCGCGGTCACCGTGCAACCGGGCGCTGAGCCGTTCTCCGCCGACGGGGGGCCTGTCGGCGTCCTGGTCTGCCACGGCTTCACCGGCAGCCCGCGGACGGTGCGGCCGTGGGCCGAGCACCTGGCCGCGGCCGGCCTCACCGTGCGCGCCCCCCGGCTGCCCGGGCACGGAACCACCTGGCAGGACCTCAACAGGACCGGATGGCCGGACTGGTACGGCGAAGCGGAGCGGGCCTTCGCCGAACTCAGCGGCAAGTGCGAGCGGGTTTTCGTCGCGGGCTTGTCGATGGGCGCCTGCCTGGCGTTCCGGCTCGCGCAGACCAAGGGCGACGCCGTGTCCGGCCTCGTGGTCGTCAACCCCTCGCTCGCCCCGGACACCCGGCTGTTCCTGCTCGCGCCCGTGCTCAGGCACGTCGTGCCGTCGCTGCCCGGCATCGCCGGCGACATCAAGAAGCCCGGCGGCGACGAGGGCGGCTACAAGCGGGTGCCGGTCCGGGCGGCGGCCACGCTGCCCGCGCTCTGGAAGCTCACCACGCGGCACCTGAGCGAGGTGACTCAGCCGCTGCTCGTGTACCGGTCCGCCGTCGACCACGTCGTCGGGCCGGCCAGCATGCGGGTCCTGCGGGGCGCGCTGCCCGAGGTGGAGGTGCGCCCGCTGCCCGACAGCTACCATGTCGCCACGCTCGACAACGACGCGCCGGCAATATTCGCGGGCACCGTGGCGTTCATCGCCGAACACAGCGGCCAGGGGCAGGACCCCGGCGACACACCCGGGGAGAAGAGGGTATAAGACAGCACAGTGGCTGATGGCGAAGCGCCGGGCAACGGCGCAGGCGAGGACGCCGCAGGCGGCGGCCGTGACGAGGCAGCGTGGCTGGACCTGATCGCGCGGTTCGAAGCGCCCGCGACGGCTGACGGCGACGTGCCGTGGCCGGAGCGCGAAGACCTCGCCGGACGACCGGTGCGCGTCACGCCCGCGCCGCAGCCGACGCTGCCAGACGCGCTCCCCTGCGAACCGCCGACCAACCCGTCCGGGCTGCCCATGATGCCCGAGCAGCTGTGGCCACGGCTGAGCGGCAGGCTCAGCCCGAGGGAGGAGCCCCAGCCCGGCGAAGGCCACGAGGAGCACTACGTCCCGCCGGCGCCTCCGCCGCTGCCCAAGCTTGACCCGGTGACGAAGGGCGCCTGGCTCGCGCTATTCGGCGGACCCTTCTACCTGCTGATCGCCACTGCCGTCGGCTGGACCATCTCCGGGCTCGCCGCCTTCCTCGCGGTCGCCGCCTTCGTGGGCGGCTTCGCCGTCCTCGTCCTGCGCATGGACGGCGGAGGGCCACGCGACTCCGGGCCCGACGACGGTGCCGTTGTCTGAGCCGCCGTCGGCCGGCGCGCCTGGCGTTCCCGGCGCGCGGGACCGGTCCGCTGCCCGCTGCTGCGCCCGCATCGCGGCCTCGACGATGCTGAACGCGTCCCTGGTAAGCCCGGCCAGCGTGTCGCCCACGCCCGCCAGCTGCGAGCCGAGCCCGGCGCTGGTGCCGCCCGAGTCGCGGTACCTGCGCGCCGCCCGGCAGATCGGGCACCACTGGCACTCAGGCGGTTCGTCCCCTGGGGGCTCGGTCGTCGCGGTCTCCCAGACGTTGGCGGGCTTGCCGCCGCCGAGCGTCGACCTGACCTTGTCGGCGACGTCACGGCCCAGGTTGCGCGCACCGGCCTTCATCAGCCACCGCTGCAAATCGCCGATCGGGTCGCTGCCTCGCTCGCTCATAGTCGTACCGTACCTCTACAGCTCGACCACATAGGGCACCCGTGTCGCCCGGAAGTGCCCGACGTTGACGCACTCGGTGCGGCCGACCCGCACCCGGCGCACCAGCGGGTTGTGCACGTGGCCGAACAGCGCGTACCTGGGGCTCGTGCGGCGGATGACCTCGAGCAGCGCCACGCTGCCGGTCTCCATCCGCCGCGCGGCCGTGTCGTAAAGCAGTTCGGGCACGGCCGGCGGGATGTGCGTGCACAGCACGTCCACCGCCCCGACCGCGTCGAGCTTGGCGGCGAACTCCGCCTCGGGGATCTCGTTCGGCGTCCGGTAGGGCGAGATCAGCCCCGCGCCGACGAAGCCGAAGGTGAGGCCGCCGACTTCGGCGCGTCCCCCGTCGAGGACGTGGTGGCCAGGCTTCAGGTAGCCGTTCCACAGGCGCGGCACGTCAACGTTGCCGTACGTCAGGTACGCGGGCTCGGCGAGCGCGCCGAACATCGCGGCGTACTGCCGCCGGATCGCCTGCTCGGTCAGCGCCCGCAGGTCGCTGCCTGAGTTCGCCGTCATGCGCGCCGCGATGCCGGCCGTCAGCCGCCTGGCCTCGTCGAACCGCCGCGCGGTGCGCAGGTCGATGTACTCCCTGGCGTGCTCGGCCCCGTAAAGCTCGGCGAAGATCCCCTGCGTGTGGTCCGCGTAGTCGAGGAAGAGCAGCATGTCGCCCAGGCAGATCAGCATGTCCGCGCCGTCCCCGGCGACGGCCAGCGCGTCGGCGCTGCCGTGCACGTCGCTCACCACATGGACTCGCATGAGATCAACATAGACTGGTCCGAGTTCGCTAGCCTGCTGGCACAAACCAGCCGCTGACGGTCGCAAGGAGAGGTCGTGCGCGAGTACAGCATTCCCGCCCTGTGTGACATCCCCGGCACGGCTAACCTGGCCGATACGGTCACCCGCCGCGCGGCGGAGGAGCCGCAGGCCGTCGCGCTGCGCCGCAAGGCCGCCGGCGGCAGCTGGGAGGACGTGTCCACCAGCCAGTTCAGGGATGAGGTGCGGGCGCTCGCCAAGGGCCTGATCGCGGCCGGCGTCGAACCCGGGGACCGGGTGGCGATCATGTCGCACACGAGGTACGAGTGGACGCTCGCGGACTACGCGGCGTGGACCGCCGGCGCGGTCGTCGTGCCCATCTACGAGACCTCCTCGCCCGAGCAGGCCGAGTGGATTCTTTCCGACTCCGCCACCAAGGCCGTGATCGCCGAGACCGACGCCTTCGCGAAGACGATCACCGACGCGCGTGACCGGCTGCCCGCGCTTGAGCACCTGTGGCTGATGCACCCGGGGCTCGACGAGCTTGCCGCGAGCGGGACCGCGGTGAGCGACGACGCCGTCGCCGAGCGGGCAGGCGCGGCCAGTGCCGGGGACCTGGCCACGATCATCTACACCTCGGGCACCACCGGCCGCCCCAAGGGCTGCCAGCTCACGCACGAGAACCTGCTCGCCGACGTGCGCAACGCGTTCATGGGCCCGCTCGCGGTGATCCACTCGGTGCCCGGGGCGAGCACGCTGCTCTTCCTGCCGCTCGCGCACGTGTTCGCGCGGATCATCGAGGTGGGCTGCCTGGACGCCGGCATCATCCTCGGGCACTGCCCGGACCTGAACGACCTGCTCCCTGACCTCGCCTCGTTCAGGCCGACGTTCGTGCTCGCCGTGCCCCGGGTCTTCGAGAAGGTCTACAACGGCGCCGAGCAGCGCGCGGCCGGCGAGGGCAAGGCCAGGGGGGCGATCTTCGCGCGTGCCGCGCGGACCGCGGTCGCCTACAGCGAGGCCATGGACGCCGCCGGCGGCCCCGGGCTGGCGCTGCGCGGCGAGCACGCCCTGTTCGACAGGCTCGTCTACGGCAAGCTGCGCGCCGCGCTCGGCGGCAGGACGCAGTTCGCGGTCTCCGGCGGCGCGGCGCTGGCCGAGCGGCTCGGGCACTTCTTCCGCGGCGCGGGAGTCACCGTGCTCGAGGGATACGGGCTGACCGAGACCACGGCCGCCGTGTCCGTGAACCACCCGAACCGGCAGAAGATCGGCACGGTCGGCCTGCCGCTGCCCGGGGTCTCCTTCCGGATCGCCGACGACGGCGAGGTGCTCATCAAGGGCAAGGTCGTCTTCCCCGGCTACTGGCGCAACGACCAGGCGACCGCGGACACCTTCACGCAGGACGGCTGGTACCGCAGCGGCGACATCGGCGAACTCGACGACGAGGGGTTCCTCAAGATCACCGGGCGGAAGAAGGAAATGATCGTCACCGCCGGCGGCAAGAACGTCGCCCCCGCGGTGCTCGAGGACCGGCTGCGCACCCACGCGCTGATCAGCCAGTGCATGGTGGTGGGCGACGGGCGGCCGTACGTCGCCGCGCTGATCACGATCGACGCCGAGGCGCTCGGCCCGTGGAAGGAGCGGCACGGCAAGCCCGCCTCCGCCACCGTCGCCGACCTGCGCGACGACCCGGACCTGCTCGCGGAGATCCAGCTCGCCGTGGACGACGCGAACAAGGCGGTCTCCCGCGCCGAGTCGATCCGGCGGTTCCGGGTGCTCGACGTCGACTTCACGCAGGAGCAGGGGCAGCTGTCCGCCAAGCTGGGCATCCGCCGTGCCGTGCTGGCGAAGGACTTCGCGCAGGACATCGAGGCGCTGTACTCGTGACGCGGGAGCGCCGGGCGCGCTCGCGCCAGGCGCTCACGCGTCGATGATGGACCGCAGCCGCGCCGCGGTGAGGTCCCAGGACCAGTCGCGCTCCACCCAGGCCCGGCCCTTGTCCCCCATCGCGCGCGCGGCGCCGGGGTCGGACAGCAGGCTGACGAGCCGTTCGGCGAGCGCGCCGGCGTCCCTGCCGGGCACGACGTAGCCGGACTCCCCCGCGAGGATCGCGTCGGGCGCGCCGCCGGAATCGCCGCCGACCACGGGCAGCCCGGCCGCCGACGCCTCCAGGTAGACGATGCCGAGGCCCTCCACGTCCAGCCCGCCGCGCCTGGTCCGGCACGGCATGGCGAACACGTCACCGGCCGCGTAGTGGGCCGCGAGCTCGGCGGCGGGGACCGCGCCGGTGAAGCGGAC
>JASHPP010000218.1 GCA_030038035.1 Trebonia sp. | reverse complement strand
CGGCGGTACGCGCGAGGTACTGGCGGTGCGCTACGGGAACCGGGTCACCACGCGGGCCGAGACCTTCCTCAACTACCACCTGTACGGCGAGCCGGACGGGAAGATCCAGCTCGACTACTTCTTCTGGGTGATCCGTGACGGCGGCGGCGCGGGCCGGGTCACCCTGGTCGACACGGGCTTCGCCCCCGCGGCCGGCGACCGCCGCGGCCGGAACTGGGATGCCACGCCCGCCGACGCCCTGCCGAAGCTGGGCATCGACCCGGGGGCGGTCGGCACCGTCGTGGTCACGCACGCCCACTGGGACCACATCGGGAACCTGCACCAGTTCCCGCATGCGCAGCTCGTCATGAGCCAGGCCGAATACGACTTCTGGACCGGCCCGCTCGCCCGCCGCGCCCAGTTCGCCGCGCATGCCGAGCCTGGCGAGCTCGCGCTGCTGCAGGCCATCCGCCGCGAGGGCAGGCTCACCCTCATGACCGGCCACCACACGGTCGCGCCAGGGCTGGAGCTCCTGCAGGTCGGCGGCCACACGCCCGGCCAGCTGATCGTGACCGTGGCGACGGCGACGGGCACGGTCGTGCTCGCCTCCGACGCCCTGCACTTCTACGAGGAGGTCGAACTCGACCGCCCGTTCGCCATCACCGCCGACCTGCCCGGCATGTACCTGGCCTACGACCTGCTCGCGGAGCTGGCGGCGCGGCCGGACACGTGGCTGGTCGCCGGCCACGACCCCGCGGTGCGCGACCGGTTCGCGCCGTACGGGAGCGACCCCGCGGTCACCGACGTGGGCACCCCGCGGGACGCGGCGGCGGCGGCGTCGCCCGCCGCGCCTACTCCGGCGTGACCGTGACCAGCGTGCCGTAGGGCAGGATCGGGTAGGCCTGCTCGGCCGCCGTGTAGGGCAGCTCCACGCAGCCCAGGCTCTGCGGCCAGCCGTAGGACCCGCGCGCGATGTAATGCACCGCGGAGCCGCCGCTGAAGTAGGACACCCACTGGACCGGGTCCGCGTAGTAGGACCCGTCCGGGTTGTAGCCGGTCATGACCTGGTACGGCAGCTTCAGGTAGACGGGGAACGTGCCGACCGGCGTGGGCGCCTCCGCGATGCCGGTGTTGGTCGGGCTGCTGAAGACCTCGCGCCCGTCGTGCCAGATCGTCAGCGTCTCCGGCAGGTTCTGGCTGGCGACCGCGTAGCTGTAGCCCTGCGTGTTGTCCTGGCCCGTCTCGGCCGCCGTCAGCAGCGCCGCCCACACCTGCGGGCTGGCCACCCCGTCGGTGGTCATCTCGTGGTCGCCCTCGAAGCCGGTGATCGCGCCCGTGTCGAGCAGGTTGGCGCTGCCCGGCTGCCAGAACGAGTACAGCTCGCTCGGATAGCCGCCCTGCAGGTGGAACGTCCCGGCGGGCGGGTCGTACGCCGCGGCGAGCTGGGCCGCCGCGCTGCTCGCGGGAACTGCCGCGCCAGGCGCCGGCGTCCATGTCATCGGCAGGTAACCGAGCTGGGCGAGCAGTTCCTGCAGCCGCAGGACGGAATAGGAGGCGGTGGTGAAAGTCGATTTATATCCTGAACTAACCGTGCCGTCTGCCCCGGGCACCGTGACCGTCACCCGGGTGCCGGCCGTGAAGCCGGCCTGCGGCACGAACACCACGCTGTCGCCGTCCTGCTGCCAGGTCCCTGCGATGTCCGGCGACAGCTGCGGAAGGGACGCCCCCGGCGGCAGCGGCTTGTTGAACGTGACGGTCACGCCGTCGGCGCCGTCGACCCCCCGGCTCCCGTTCGCCGGGCTGACAGACAGCAAGCGCAGCGGCGTCGGCCGTGACGCGGGCTCGTGCCTGACCGCGACGCGCGCCGGGCTTGCCGATTGCGCCGGATGGCTGCCGGTCACGGCGAGGTAGATGCCGGCCGTGCCGGCGCCGACAGCGATGACTGCGCCTGAGGCCCACGCCACGGTGGCCCGCGAGATGCTACGCACAGTGTTCCCCCCGGTTACTGTGTGCACTGCTAGCGATCGGACACGATTATCGCCCGTTGTTACCTAACGTAATTTGGCATGTTCCCTCTGTAGTTAATTTCTATGCCTAACGGTCTCCGCCAGTTGACATTGCACGGATCAGGGGTACTTTTGGGACAGTCCAGCACCGGGCTCGCCGGCCGGATTGGCTGGTTCGTAGCAGTAGCATTGGTGGCGTGTCAGGGCGAGCGCGGAGGCAGCCAGTTTCCCGATGCCAGGCGCGACATAAGCTAGCCGGTGCATGTCCGGCTGTCAGGGGGTTGGGCCTGGAAAGGGCCCGGGTGGCTCAGTAGACAACGGAGGCCGTTCTCGTTCCCGACGAGACGACTCCGGACCGAGGTCGCTGCCCGGGCCCTCTTCCACTGAACTTGCTGGGCAGAGCCGGACAGAGAAGGTGAAGACAGGTAATGGCAGAGTCGGCTCCGGGCACCGGCCGTGTGATCATCGTCATGCCGACCTACAACGAGCGGCAGAACCTCGAAATCATTGCCGGGCGGATCAGGGAAGCCGTTCCTGACGCGGACCTGCTCGTGGTCGATGACAGCAGCCCTGACGGCACGGGGGACCTGGCTGACAAGCTTGCCGAGACCGACAGGCACGTGCAGGTCATGCACCGGACGGAGAAGGCCGGCCTTGGCCGCGCGTACGTGGCGGGCTTCAGCTGGGCACTGGAGCGCGGCTACGACGTGATCGTCGAGATGGACGCGGACGGTTCGCACCGGCCAGAGGACCTGCCAAGGCTGCTCGCGGCGCTGGACGGCGCGGACGCGGTGATCGGCTCGCGCTACGTGCCCGGCGGCACGGTCGTCAACTGGCCGAAGCACCGTGAGTACCTGTCCCGCGGCGCCAACGTCTACAACCGGCTGATGCTCGGCATCGGCGTCAGGGACGCGACCGGCGGCTTCCGGGTGTACCGCGCGGCCACCCTGCAGAAGATCGACCTGAACAACATCGAGTCGGCCGGCTACTGCTTCCAGATCGACATGACGCTGCGGGTGCTGCAGTCGGGCCTGAAGCTCACCGAGGTGCCGATCACGTTCGTGGAGCGCGAGCGCGGATCGTCGAAGATGACCAACGCTGTCATCCGCGAAGCCTTTTTCCGGGTCGCGCGATGGGGCGTCGCGGCCCGCTTGCGCGGCCGCTCCGCGGCCAGCGTGCGGCGCTAGCCCCTAGGCCCCTAGGCCCCCAGTGAGTCGGCCGTGAGTGCTGCGGTCACCACGTGAGCCGTCTTCGGTCACAGAAGGTGCCAGCCGTGGCCGCTGGCCCCTCTGCGGCGCAGGGCAGGTCACGGGTCAACCCCGCCAGCGGCGGCCACATAGCCGACATTCCCCCGTCCAGCCGTGAACCACCCCCCGGAAACCGCCCATGGACCATGATCACGGGTCAAACGGGACCGCCCGCGGCCACCTCCGGCCCATGATCATCAAGCGCATCCCCCGGGCGGGCACACCAGGGGCACGGACGGCGGGGGGCCACGGCCGGGCCCACTAGGCCCCTAGGCGCTGCGCCGCTCGGCGCGGTTCGCGGCGTCGGCGATCGCGCGGCCCTCCACGGCCCGGCGCTCCCTGATCACCTCAAGCCGTTCGGCGAGGACCGCCTCCAGGTCCTCGACGGTGCGCCGTTCCATGAGCATGTCCCAGTGGCTGCGCGGCGGCTTGACCTTCTTGGGCGACGGTGACTGGCCGGTGCTCGCGATCGCCATGGCGCCGCAGACACGGCACTCCCACATCGGAGGCAGTTCTGCCTCGGCGGCGAAGGGCACGCTAAAGTGGTGCCCGTTAGGGCAGTCGAAGGGGACGTCCTGGCGCGGTGCCAGGTCGGTGTTCCGGTCGTTCTCGTAGCTGGTCGCGCCGAGTCGGGTGCCGCGAAGTGCGCGTTCGGCCATTACTTGCTGCCTCCCCAGGCGGTTGGCGATCTCTATCGGCAACACTGGATACCCGGTCAAGATTCCCCTTGCCGGGAGTATCCAATCCCGTTTCGAGCGTGTTTCACCATCCGCGGCCGGGCTCGCGCGCGGTTTCGCGGCCGTTAAGCCTGCCGGGGCTGCGCTCCCACCCGCGGATGCCACTGGCCGCGTTCGATCAGGATGTCCCGCAGCAGCGCGATCTGGTCGGTCATGACGCCGTCCGCGCCGAGATCGAGTGCCCGTTCGATCTCCTGCCTGGTGTTCAGCGTCCACACGTGGACCGCCAGCCCGAGTTCGTGCGAGCGCCTGATGAACTCCGTGGTGGCGATCTGCATGGGGACCTGCGCGCACTGCGCGCCCGAGCGGGCGAGCCTGGCGGCCATGGCCTTGCCGGGGAACCCCGCGTACCTGACGGCCGCGATCGCGGCGGGCGTGACCGCCAGGCAGACCGGGCGCTCAAGCGTCGCCTGCGCCGCGAGCAGCCGCCTGCCGGAAAACGAGGTCACGCACACCCGGTCCCACGCACCGGTGCGCTTGAGGACGCGGGCCAGCGGCTCGATCGTGCCCGAGTCCTTCAGGTCGATGTTGAACCGCAGGTCCGTGAACGTGGCCAGCAGGTCCTCGATCAGCGGGATCGGCTCCGTGCCGCCGATCCGCGCCTCGGACACCTGCCTGGCGGTCAGCTTGGAGACCTGGCCGGTGCGGTCGGTGACCCGGTCCAGGGTCGCGTCGTGAAAGGACAGGAGCGCGCCGTCGGAGGTGGAGCGCGCGTCAGTTTCCAGGTACGCGTAGCCGAGTTGGACCGCGTACTCGAAGGCGGGCCAGGAGTTCTCCGGGTTGTGCGCCGCGCCGCCCCGGTGCGCGAACGCTACCGGCAGCGGATGGTTCAGGTAAGGCACTGCCACAGTGGTGATTATGCCCGCTGGCGGCTCCGCTACGGTGAACACCGCATGTCAGCCACACAAGGAGCCGGTGGCTGTTAGCTCTCCGGCCGTCAGGCGCCCGGGTGCCATTCGCGGCGGCGGACCTCCGCCATCGCGATCGCGGCGGCCACCGCCACGTTCAGCGACCCGACGCGGCCGGTCTGGGGGATGTAGGCCACCGCGTGCACGGCGGCGAGCAGCGCGGGGGAGCAGCCGTGGTCCTCGTTGCCGATGGCCAGGCAGACGGCCCCGTCCAGCGGCGCCTCGGCGAGCGGCACGGCGCCCGAGGCGAGTTCCACGGCGACCACGCGGAAGCCCGCCTCCGCGGCGGCCTTGGCCGCCGCGGCCGGGGCCGGCTCGCGGAACGACGCGAGGAACCTGTCGGCGCCGAGCGCGGTCTTGCCCACCGACGGCAGGTCAAGCGCGGGAGTGTTGCCGCACAGCCAGGCGCATTCGGCGCCGAAGGCGGCGGCGGTGCGGACGATCGATCCGACGTTGAACGGCTGGCTGACCGAGTCAAGCAGCAGCGCCAGCCGCCCTTGCGTGCGCCGCCGCCAGTCCCGGTTCAGGCGCTTGACCTCGGTGGGCCGCAGCTGCCGCGGCGGGCCGCCAGGAGCGCCGGGAGCGCCAGGAGCGCCGGGGCCGTCAGGAGCGCCGGGGGCGCCCGGGGACCGCGGGGAGCCGGCTGTCACGGGGGAGTCACCGGGGCCCGTTCGGCGTAATCGACTGCGAGCAGGCGGTACCCGCTCCGTGCGGCGAGGCGCGTCACTGGCCAGCCCTGGGCCGCCAGCCAGTAGTGCAGCGAGTCGGCGCCCAGGTTGCGGCCCATGACCAGGCAGGCCTGCGCGCCGGGGGCGAGCCTGGCCAGCCAGGCGCGCAGCAGGTCGTGCAGCGGCGCCTTGCCGATCCGGACGGGCGGGTTGGACCATATCCCGGCGAACCGCGCCGGCAGGCCAGGGGAGTCAGGAGGGACGCAGCGCACGTTGGCCAGGCCGGCGTCGGCCGCGTTGCCCGCGCACAGCCGCAGCGCCCGCTCGTTCACGTCGACCGCCCACACCGTCGCCGCCGGGGCCCGGCTGGCCAGCACGCACGCCACCGGGCCGTAGCCGCACCCCAGGTCGAGCAGGTCGCCTTCCGGCGAGGGCGCGGGCCCCTCCTCGAGCAGGAGCCGGGTCCCGGGGTCCAGACGGCCGGGGGAGAACACCCCGGAATCGGTCCGCAGTTCCAGGTAGACGTCCGGCAGGATCACCCGTACCAGGCCAGGGCGGTGCGCCGACTGCGGCCGGGCCGCGAAGTAGTGCTCCGCGACGGCCCTCACCGGCTCACGGTCTGGGCGGCGGGCTGCGCGGCGCCGAGCGCGGGGTTGATGTACGTGCGGGTCATCCACCGCTCGACGACGAACGTCATCACCGGGACGGTGCCGGCCAGCAGCAGGACCACGGTGGGTTTCGCCTTCATGTGGAGCTTGGTGGCCAGCAGGAACGCGAACACGATGTAGACCATGTAAAGGACGCCGTGCACCGTGGCGACCTGGTCGGTGATGACGGTGTTGTGGCCCCAGATCTGCAGCGGGATGCCGGCGAAGACCACGACGATGATCAGTACTCCGGTTATGAAAGCCATCACCCGGTAGCGCAGCACGGCCGCCTGCATCTCGGGCGCCTCCTCATATGTCGATATGTCTCTACCTGAACCCGTGCCACTTGCCGTGGCCCTTGACCTGATCGTTCAGCCGGGCCAGGTACGCGTTGTACTGCGCGAGCTCGGCGTCCTCGGCGTCGTCGGCGTCGTCGGCGGGCTGCTCGACCTGCTGGATGCCGATCCCCGTCGGCAGCGTGCCCGTGTCCCCGGCCTCCGCCCTCTCCGCCGCGGTGAGGGCCTCGCCGCTGGCCGCGCCCGCCCGCCTGATGCGGAACTCATCGCGGATCGTCTTGGCCCAGAACACCACGGAGAAACAGGCGAACAGCGGCCATTCGAACGTATAGGCCCAGCTCAGGGCATTGCCGCCGAGCGCCCGGTGCAGTTGCCAGTCGCCCAGCCACAGCATTCCCCAAAATGCCACGACCATCAGCACATGCCAGCCCAGCCAGCGTGGCGCGATCAGGAAGCGCCATACGGGGGCGGAGCCGGGGGTTCCCATGTCATTGAGCGTAGCGCGCCCGGCGCGGGGTCGTGCTGGCCACTGGCTCACGATGTGCCAAGGTGATTGTCATGCGCAAGTACGTCATCATGGGCGTGCAGGGCAGCGGCAAGGGCACGCAGAGCGAGCTGCTCGCCGCGGACCTCGATCTCGTGCACATCAGCGTTGGCGACATCTTCCGGTGGAACGTGACCAACCACACCAAGATGGGCGCCCAGGTCCACCGGTTGATGGCAGCGGGGGAGCTGGTGGGCGACGACCTGGCCGAGTCCGTGGTCCAGCGGCGGCTGGCCGGGCACGACTGGAACTTCGGCTTCATCATCGACGGGTTCCCGCGCAACGCGCGGCAGGCGGAGTTCTTCCTCGAGAGCTACGACATCGACGGGGTGATCCACCTCGACCTGCCCGACAGCGAGGTGCGCCGCCGGGTGTTCGGCCGCCGGCTGTGCGTCAACTGCGGCATGGACTACAACCTGCTCGCGGACAGTCCCGCCGTGCCCGGCCGGTGCGATTCTTGCGGCGGGGAGCTTGTCACGCGCGAGGATGACACCGAGGACGCGCTCGCGGTGCGGTTGCGCGACTATCACGAGAAGACCAACCCCGTGCTCGACCTGTTCCGGCGCAAGGAGTACGTGATCACGGTGGATGCCCGCCCCGCGAAGGACATCGTGCAGCAGGAGATCAGGACCCGGCTCGGCCTGCCCCCGTTCAAGCCGTCAGGGGGCGCCGGTGAACGCTGAGATCGTCATCTTCAGCGGCCGCGCCCACCCGCGGCTTGCCGACGAGATCTGCGCGCACCTGTCCGTGCCGCGCAGCCAGGTGCGGGTCACCCGGTTCGCCAACGACTGCCTCGAGGTGCAGCTGCAGGCCAACTGCCGTGAGCGGGACGTGTACCTGATCCAGCCGCTGGTGGCGCCGGTGCAGGAGCACCTGGTCGAGCTGCTGCTGATGGCCGACGCCGCCCGTGGCGCCTCGGCCGGGCGGGTCACCGCGGTGATGCCGCACTACTCCTACGCCCGCTCGGACAAGAAGGACGCGCCGCGCATCTCCATCGGCGGCAGGCTCGTCGCCGACCTGCTGGTCACGGCCGGCGTCAACCGGGTGCTCACGCTGACCCTGCACTCCCCTGAGGTGCACGGGTTCTTCTCGGTCCCCGTGGACCACCTGCACGCGCTGCGCGAGCTGGCCGAGCACTTCAGGAAGCGGGACCTGTCCCGCGCCGTCGTGCTGTCGCCCGACCTGGGCTACGCCAAGAGCGCGGCGGCGTTCGCCCGCCGGCTCGGGCTGCCGGTCGCCGCGGGGGCCAAGGAGCGGTTCAGCGACTCCAAGGTCACGATCTCGGCGATCATCGGCGACGTGGCGGACCGGGACGTGATCATCGTCGACGACGAGATCGCCCGCGGCACGACCGTGCTCGAGCTGCTGACCGTGCTGCGCAGGCAGGAGGTGCGGTCGATCAGCATCGCCTGCACCCACGGGGTGTTCGCGGACGGCGCGCTCGAGAAGCTGGCCGCCGCCGAGGACGTGACCGAGATCGTCTGCACGAACTCGGTCCCGGTGCCCGACGACCACCCGAAGCTGACCGTGCTGTCGGTGGCGCCGGCGCTCGCCGAGGCCATCAGGCGCACGCACGACGGCCAGTCGGTGAGCGTGCTGTTCGAGCAGTGACCTCGGCGGCCGGGCGCCTTAGCTGCTCG
>JASHPP010000217.1 GCA_030038035.1 Trebonia sp. | reverse complement strand
GACGTGCCGCGGATCGCGCTGACCGCCACCGCCACCCAGGCCACCCGCGAGGAGATCGCGATCCGGCTGAAGCTGGCCGGCGCGAAGATGTTCGTGTCCTCGTTCAACCGGCCGAACATCGCCTACCGCATCGTCCCCAAGAACGACCCCAAGCGGCAGCTGCTGTCCTTCCTGCGCGCCGAGCACCCCGGCGACGCGGGAATCGTGTACTGCATGTCCCGCGACTCGACGATGCGGATCGCCGCGTTCCTCACCGAGAGCGGCATCCCCGCGCTGCCCTATCACGCCGGCCTTGACGCGGCCACCCGCGCCGCCCACCAGGCCAGGTTCCTGCGCGAAGACGGGCTCGTGATAGTCGCCACGATCGCGTTCGGGATGGGGATCGACAAGCCCGACGTCCGCTTCGTCGCCCACCTCGACCTGCCGCGGTCCGTCGAGGGCTACTACCAGGAGACGGGCCGGGCCGGCCGCGACGGGCTGCCCGCGACCGCCTGGCTCGCCTACGGCCTCGCCGACGTGGTGCAGCAGCGCCGGCTGATCGACAGCTCAGAGGGCGACCTGGCGCACCGGCGCAGGCAGCAAACCCAGCTGGACGCGATGCTGGCGCTGTGCGAGACCACCGAATGCCGCCGCACCCAGCTGCTGGCCTATTTTTCCGAACGGGCCGTGGCCTGCGCCAACTGCGACACGTGCCTGTCACCGCCGCAGGTCTGGGACGGGACCGTGCCCGCCCAGAAGCTGCTGTCCACCGTCGTACGGCTGGACCGGGAGCGCGACCAGCGGTTCGGCGCCGGCCAGGTCATCGACATCCTGCTCGGCCGCAAGACCGACAAGGTGGTCGAGCGGCGGAACCGGCACGACGAGCTTTCCGTGTTCGGGATCGGCACCGAGCTGCGCGAGGCGCAGTGGCGCGGGGTCGTCCGCCAGCTGCTGGCGCAGGGGCTGCTCACGGTGCAGGGGGAGTTCCAGACGCTGGCGCTCACCGAGGACAGCGGCGAGGTGCTGCGGGGGCAGCGGCAGGTGCTGCTGCGCCGCGACGTGCCGGTGCCGAAGGCGGCGCGTGCCGCCAGGCAGGGCGCCGCCGCCGCGACGGCGGCGGCGCGGCTGGAGGCCGGCGACCTGTCGACCGCGGACGCCGCGGTCTTCGAGCGGCTGCGCGCCTGGCGCGGCACGTGCGCGAAAGAGCAGGGCGTGCCCGCCTACGTGGTCTTCCACGACGCGACGCTGCGCCAGATCGCCGCCGTCGCCCCGGCGACGCTGGCCGAGCTGTCCGAGATCAGCGGGGTGGGCGAGGCCAAGCTCGCCAGGTACGGCGAGCAGATCCTGCGGCTCCTCACGGCCCAGGACTGACGGACGGTGGCATCCCGGGCCGACGGCAGGGCACCGTGAGGTCTTTCGCCTCGATCGCCGAGGTCAGCGGTCCAGCCGGGATTGCAGGTCGTCGAGCCGGGCGTGCAGCAGCGCTATCTCGGCGGTGAGCACCGCGATCGCGTCGGTCCGCGTGTCCGCCCCTTCAGCCCCGGCCGCCGCGGCGGGTGCGGGCTCGACGCGCACCGGGCCGTCGAGGCGGGCGGCGAACTCGGCCATGAGCAGCACCGGGCGCCCCGCGGCGCACGGCGCGCACACCGGGGTCAGCTGCCGCCAGCCGACGATTCCGCTGCCCGCGTCGGTCAGCCCGGTACCCGGACGGCCGCAGTCGCACCAGCTGCCCCTGATCGCCAGGACCCGCTGCCTGCTGTAGCGCAGTCCGCGCTCGTAGCGGATATACCGGCCGGAGGCGGTGACCTCGAGCAGCAGCGCCGAGCGGTTCTCGGTGGCGCAGCCGAGCGACCTGGCGTCGGCAAGCTCGTGCAGGCAGTAAAAGCCGCACCCGCACCACCGCCGCGGTGTCACGTGCCGCCTGTTCCATACGCAGGAGGCCTCCGCGATGACCCCGTACACCCGGCCGGCCCCGAGCGTCAGCCCGGTGAACGCGGTGCTCGCGCCGTCGGCGGACGCCATCGCGTGCGCCAGCTTGAACCCGGTGAACGGCCGGTCCGGGCGCTCGCCCCTCGCGGCTTTGTGCCCTGGCGTGCGCACTGCCCGGGTGCCCTTCGGCAAGCTCGCCCTGGCGCTCAGCCCGCGGCCACGACAGGCTGCGGCTGCTCAGCAACCGGTGCCCGTTCGGTATCTGGATTTAGATCCTCCGCCACCGCAGGCGCTTCCGCATCCTCCACATAGCCCGCCGCCTGTTCCTTGCCCAGCCGCATGCTCGACTCCTCTTCCCTGCTGGCGCGAACCAGCCGGCTCATTCAGGTCATTGAGTCCTGTACCCGCCCGCGGGTCATCCCCACACCTGGCGGGCCGTGGACGCGACCAAGTCGAGCTTGCGGCGCTCGTCGTCGACCGTGATCAGGTTGCCGAGCGAGCCGGAGGCGAAACCGCACTGCGGGCTGATCGCCAGGTTCTCAAGCGGCACGTACCTGGCCGCCTCCTCGACCCGCCGGCGGAGCTCGTCCTGGTCTTCCAGCTGCGGGACCTTGGTGGTGACCAGGCCGAGCACCACCGTGGGGGCCGCTTCGCCGCGGGGGACGAAGCGCAGCGGCTCGAAGCCGCCCGCCCGCTGCGTGTCGTACTCGAGCAGGAACCTGTCGACGGGCACCTCGCTGAACAGCCGCTCGGCGACCGGCTCGTAGCTGCCCTGCGAGATCCACGAGCTGCGGTAGTTGCCGCGGCAGATGTGCATGCCGACGGTGACGTCGGGGTTCATGGACTTGACGGCGCGGACGATCCGCGAGTCGACGGCGATCGCCATGTCCAGCACCGTGCGCGGGTCGGCGCCGGCCCGCGCGCTGCCGCTCGCCGCCGGGTCGATCACCTGGTTGTAGCTCAGCGAGTCGAGCTGTATCCAGCGCACGCCCTGGTCGATCAGCTGCCCGATCTCCTCGATCTGCAGGCCGGCCAGGTCCTCGACCAGGTCCGGCAGCGTGGGGTACGCCTGCGCGGACAGCCGCGGATCCCAGACCATGCCGCCCATCGAGGCGCTGATCATCGTGATCTTGAACGCGCCCGGCGCGTGCGCGGCCATGAAGCGCGCCTCCACGCCGGTGAGGTCCTGCTTGCGCGACACCTTGGCGGTCACGGCCACGCCGTCGGTGAGCGTCTCCTCCGGCCCCAGTTCCCTGCCGTCGCGGTACCACCGCATCGTCCGGCTGGCGGGCACCACCCCGTCGAGCGACTCAAGCAGGCCCGCGCGCCACGACTCCCGCCGCGCCTCGCCGTCGGTGAAGACGTGCAGCCCTGCCCGCTCTTGCAGGTCGATGAGCTCGAGGATGGCCCGGTCCTCCGCCTCGCGCAGCTCCTGCGTCGACAGCGTGCCCTGCTCGTGGGCGTCGCGCGCCGCAAGCAGCCAGGGCGGGCGGAGCAGGCTGCCGACGTGTTCGGCGTGGTAGTCGGTTGGCATGCCCCATACTCTTCTCCAGATGCCGGCCGAAGTCCATGTGTGAGAGCGGGGTGTCGATGGCGGGTATTAGTGCCATATGGACGCCACTGCCCCTGGATATGCCGACTACCTGACCGCGGCGGACCTGCGGCTGCTCTGCGACGCCGCGGGCCTGTCCGACCGGGCGATCGCCGCCGCGGCGGGCGATCCGGCGCTGCTCGAAGGGCTGCTTGCCGACCCGCGGGTGTTCGAGGCCGTGTTCGGCGCCCGCGATGAGGTGGTGTTCGTGTCGCCGTTCCTGGCCTTCGGGGTGGCGGTGCACCGCGCGGTCGCCGACCTGGCGGGCATGGACTACCTGCCCGAGCGCTCAGGGCCGCGGCAGCGGATCCCCGTGTTCGACACGCCGCAGCTGCGGGACTTCCTCGGCTCGGCGCAGCGGCGGCTGTTCCTCGCCGAACTGCTCGCGTCCTTCACCAGGGTCGCCAGCGGCCGGTACCGGCCCGCGGGCGGGCGGCCGCGGGCGCGGCGGTTCAGCGAGCTCGATCCTGTGCGGCTCGCCGGGCTGCTCGACGTGGCTCCCGAGGAGTCCAGGCCGGGCATCTACCGCAGGCTGGGCGACGTGTCCCTGTTCCTGGCGGGCGTCTTCCCCGACTACTCCGCGAGGCACGCCCTCGGCCCCATCGACGTGTCCCGGCTGCTGCGCTCCGCGCGGGTCCCGCCGGGCGAACGGGACGGGCTGTCCGCCGCGCCAGCGCTTGACCTGCTCGAATACCTCGGCGCGCGCTGGTACCGCGCGGCGCTGGCGACGGCCCCGGTGCGGACCGCGCGGCTGGACGTGGTCGGCGACGTGGCGGGCCGGTTCCACCAGGCCCGCCGGGTGCTGAACCACCTGACCGACCGTTACCTGTTCGGCTCGGCCGGCCAGTGGTTCCCGCAGCTTGGCGCCTCCTGATCCGCCCCGCCGTCCCCCGCCGTCCCCCCGCCGTCCCCCCTACGTCCCCCCGCCGTCCCCCGCGGTCCCCCGCGGTCCCCCCGCGAGTCCCGCGAGTCCCGCGAGTCCCGTGAGTGCGACTTTGCACACCTTGAAGTCCAGGATGTTTCGCAACACCGTATTTTGTAGGTGTTTCGGCGTGTTCTGGTTGTTCTGGGAGGTTCGGGTGTCGTGGGCGCGGCTGACATTCACCGAGCGGGCGGAGATCGCCCGGCTGCATGACGAGGGTCGCGGGGTCCGGGCGATCGCCCGGGTGCTTGAGCGCGCGCCG
>JASHPP010000216.1 GCA_030038035.1 Trebonia sp. | reverse complement strand
GCACGGCGGCGATGGCGAAGTTGATCGCGTCCTGCGCGTCGCCCTCGGCGATCTCGGCCTTAAGCTCGGCCTTGCGGACGTCACGCTCAGCCTTCATGTCGGCGGTCCGCTGGTGCAGCTGCGCGACGTGCGACTGCCATCTGTCCTGGATGGCCTGCCAGTTCGCGGCGGCCTTGTCCTTGGACTGCGCCGCCTTCGTCTTGATCTGATCGGCCTGCTGCTCAGCCTTGTTCTGGGCCTGCTCCACCTGGGCCTGCAGCTGGTCCCTGCCCTTGCCCATCGTGGCCTTGATCTGGGCCTGGGCTTCGTTGACCTTGTCCGTGAGCTGGCTGAAATCGGCTGCCATCTGGCATTCCCCCCGAATGTCGGCGGCCCGGGCCCGGCCGAACTGCCGCACCCGCGGCCCGGGCCCGGCCGAACTGCCGCACCCGCGGCCTGCGCCGGGCCCGCTGCCTGGCTGCGACTGCTTAACTTCCCATCTGGCCATACGCTAACCACACGCCCCAGGCGCCCCGCTCCCCGGCGGCCCCCGGCCCTCCCCGGAAGCCGGCCTTTTGATGGCGGGGCCCCCAGCGCCAATAGGCTTGCAATCTCGGGAAGTTAAGGGGCTGCGTCGCCGCTCCCTCGGGTGCATGTCACCTGGTCAGCTGATGTGCGTGTGAGCAGTGCGGCAAGGGCGCGGCAGGCTGGCCGGGGCGCGGGCGGCTGGCCGGTGGCGGTCTCAGATAGTGGGACGGCACCGGGAACTTAGGACCCGGGCCGCAGCTTTATTGCCCGTTTTATACCGATTTCCGCATGCCGCTCGGCTCCTATCTTGGCCAGCGCCCGCGGACCGCGCCCGGTATGGGTGGTTTGTCCGTCGGCAGGCTGGGCGGCTTAAGTTCCTGGCATTGCAATAGGCTTGGCGCTGGGGGCCCCGCCGCCAGCCCGGGCGGGCGGTCACACGCCGGTCGCGCCGTCGATGCGCTCGCGCAGCAGGTCGGCGTGGCCGAGGTGGCGCGCGTACTCCTCGATCATGTGCAGGTAGATCAGGCGCAGCGACATCGTCTGGCCGTTGTGGCTGAACGTCGCCTCAAGCGGCGCGTTCGCGGCGGCGGCGTCGGCGAGCTTCCACTCCTGCGTGAACCGCGCGTAGTCGGCGGCCGCCCGCGCCGGGTCGGCCGCCGTGAACGCGGCGTCCCGCTCGTAGGCGTCAGGGACGAGCTCGTCGGCGAACCGCTGCCGGAACCAGGTGCGTTCCACCCGGGTCATGTGCCGGATCAGCCCGAGCAGGGACAGGTCAGAGGGCGGCACGGAGCGCTGCGCCAGCTGCTCGCCGGTCAGCCGCTGGCACTTGTACAGCAGCGTCGCCCGGTGCCAGTTGAGGAACGCCTGCAGCATGGCGCGCTCGCCGGCTGCCAGCGGCACGTCGGGCCTGGTCACCTCGGGTGCTGTCCAGGGCACGGCACCATCATGTCAAAAACCCGCGCCGGGCAGCGTTCAGACGAAGGCGGACAGGCCGGTGATCGCCCGGCCGACCACCAGGGTGTTGATCTCGCGGGTGCCCTCGTAGGAGTAAATCGCCTCGGCGTCGGCCACGAACCGGCCCACCTGGTGCTCGAGCAGGATCCCGTTGCCGCCGAGCAGCTCGCGCGCGTAACCGACGGTCTCCCGCATCCGCACCGTGCAGAACGCCTTGGCCAGCGCGGAGTGCTCGTCGCGGGCCTCGCCCGCGGCCTGCAGCTGGGCGAGCCGCGCGCACATGCACGCCGACGCGGTGATGTTCGCCAGCATCCGCACGAGCAGGTCCTGCACGAGCTGGAAGCCCGCGATCGGCCTGCCGAACTGCTCGCGCTCCTTCGCGTACGCCAGCGCGTGCTCGTAGGCGCCCATCGAGCAGCCGACCGCCTGCCAGGCCACGCCTGCCCGGGTGAGCCGCAGCACCGCGGCGGTCTGCCGGAAGGACGTCGCCTGCTGCAGGCGGTTAGCCTCGGGGACCCGGACGCCGTCCAGCGTGATGTAGGCGTTCTGCACGACGCGCAGCGCGATCTTGTCCTTGATCTTGGTGGTGGACAGGCCAGGCGTCCCCTTCTCGACGACGAACCCCTTGACCTGGCCGTCGCCGACGTCACGCGCCCAGATGATGATGTAGTCGGCGAAGGTCGCGTTCCCGATCCACTTCTTCTGGCCGTCGATCACCCACTCGTCGCCCTCCCGCCTGGCGGTCGTCGTGAGCCCGCCGGCCACGCCGGAGCCGACGTCCGGCTCGGTCAGCCCGAACGCGCCGATCTTCTCGAGCCGCGCCATCGGGGGCAGCCAGCGTTCCTTCTGCTCAGGCGAGCCGCACAGGTAGACCGACCCCATCGCCAGCCCGCTGTGCACGCCCATGAAAGTGGACATGGAGGGGTCGGACCTGGCGATCTCCATCGCGAGCACCCCGTCGAGCAGCGGGCCGCCGCCGGGGCAGCCGTAGCCCTCGTAGGCGACCCCGGTGATGCCGAGGGCGGCGATGCCAGGGATGAGCTCGAAGGGAAACTCCTCGCGCGTCCACAGCCGGTTGATGACCGGCTCCACCTCCTTGGCCATGAAGTCCCTGGTCCGCTGCACCGCGTCACGCCCGGCGCCGGTCAGCAGCTGCTCGATCCCGTAGAAGTCAGTGAAGTCACTCATCAGGCTCTCCAAGGAAACGTGCGATTACCGGTGCGTGCTCGGCCGCCTCGGTCACCAGGCCGAGGTGCCCGCCGTGGTAGACGTACAGCTGCGACCGGGGGATCAGCGCGTGCAGCAGCCGCGCGTTCGGCAGCGGGATCAGCGGATCGTCGTCACCCGACATGATCAGCGCGGGCTGGCGGATCAGCGGAAGGAACGGCACGCTCGTCCAGCCCGCCCCCGCGGCCAGCTGGTACAGGTAGCCCCTGGACGCGCCGACGCGGCTGTCGGCGTGCATGAACTCCCGTATCCGGTCCGGGTCCTGCCGCGCCGACCCGCCGTACAGCAGCGGCGCGACCGCGCGCAGGTAGCCGGGGTCCAGGTACCGGCGCGGCGTCACCATCTTGGCCAGCACGGCCGGCTTGGCCGGCACCATCAGCGCGCCGGTCGCCGTGCTCACGAGCACCAGCCGCCGGCAGCGGGCACGCTGGAACGCGGCGAAGTGCTGGGCGACCGCGCCGCCCCAGGAGATGCCGAGGACGTCGACGCGGTCGTAGCCGAGGACGGTGAGCATCCGCGCGATCGTCCGGCACAGGCCGCCGATCCGGTATGGCGCGGCGGGCGCGGGCGAGCCGCCCACGCCCGGCGGGTCGAAGCGGATCACCTCCGCCGGCGGCGGCAGCTCGTCCACGAACGGCTGCAGCAGCTCAAGGCTGGCGCCGATCCCGTTGATCAGCAGCAGCGGCACCGCCGCCCGCGCCGGTTCCCGCTGGCGGGAAAGCAGCGACCGCGGCGCGGGCGCGCTGGTCGTCACGTCGACCCGCAGGTGCCGCCCGTCGACGACGATGCTGCGCGTGGTGGGCGCGGCACGCCCGCGCACACGGGAGAAGGCAGGCATCCGCTACCGGTCCAGCACGTACCGGCCGGGAGCCGGGTCGCTCGGCGTGAACCCGTTCCCGCCGAGCGCGTCCGGCGCGTCCTTCGTCCCGCCGCCGCGCTCGGCGGCCCACGACGCGTAGTCGGCCCACCAGCTGCCCGGGCCTTCCGGGGTGGCGGCGAGCCAGTCCGGCGCCGAACCCGAGACGGGCGCGGCGCGGAACCGCGCCTTCGGGTTATCCGGCGGGTTGACCATGCACGCGATGTGCCCGCTTGTCGACAGCGCGAACCGCACGTCCCCGCCGAGCAGCTGGGCGCTGGCGTAGCACCCCTCCCACGGGCACAGGTGATCGGCGATCCCGGCCACCACGTACGCGTCCGCGGTCACCGCGGACAGGTCGACCGGCGTGCCCAGCATCGCCGCCGCCCCCGGCTTGGCGAGCGCGCGCGCCGAGAACAGCCGGATGAAGTCGGCGTGCAGGGCGGCCGTCATCCGGGTCGTGTCCGCGTTCCAGTACAGGATGTCGAACGGTTGCGGCGGCCGGCCGAGCAGGTAGTTGTTCACCCAGTAGTTCCAGATCAGGTCGTTGGGCCGCAGCCACGCGAACACCTCGGCCAGCGCCCGTCCGTCCAGGTAGCCGCGCGAGCGCGAGGCCGCCACGGCCCGGTCAAGGATCCGCTGTGACGCCAGCGCCGCGGGGCCGGGCGCCCCGGCCGCGCCGGGCGAGTCGAGCATCGTGACCCCGCAGAACAGCGACGCCAGCCCGCCCGAGCCCGGCTCGGCGCCCGCGCCCGTGCTCGCGAGGTGGGCGGCGACCATGGCGGACGCGATGCCGCCCGAGCACAGGGACACGATGCTCGCCTGCTCCGCCCCGCAGATCGTGCGCGCCGCGGACAGCGCCGACACGATCGCCTGCCCGTACGCGTCAAGGCCCCAGTCCCTGTGCCTGGCGTCGGGGTTGCGCCAGGAGATCACGAACACCTGGAAGCCCTGCCCGGCCAGGTACTCGATCATCGACCGGCCGGGGGCCAGGTCGGTGATGTAGAACTTGTTGATCATCGGCGGCACGATGACCAGCGGGAAGCGGTGCACCTGCGGGGTGGCCGGCCAGTACTGGATCAGCTCGCAGATCTCCGTCCGCCGCACGACGGCGCCCGGGGTGACCGCGAGATCGCGGCCGACCTCGAACGCGGCCGGGTCCACCATGGACGGAATCCGGGGCGGCTCGGCCATGTCCGCGGCGAAGGCGCGGAGCCCGCGGACCGCGCTCAGCCCGCCAGTGTCGATGACCGCCTTCCACGCGGCTGGGCTGAGCAGCGGGTTGTTGCTCGGCGCGAGGGCGTCGATGAGGTTGCCGACGACGAAGCGTGCCCGCTCGGCGTCCGCCCCCTCCAGGCGGGCGTCGGCGACCAGCGAGGTCGCGAACTCCCCGCCGGCCAGGTAGGCCTGCATGACCCGGCGCAGGACCGGGTTCGACGTCCAGGCCGGGTCGGCGAACCGGCGGTCCCGGCGGTCGGGCGCGATGTCCGAGCGGCCGGCCGCGATCGACCCAAGCTCGCCGGCCAGCCCGCCGACCCGGCCGGCTACCGCGCGGGGGCGGCGCGCCAGCCCAAGCCCGAGCCGCCCGGCGAAGCCGCCTGGCGCGAACCGGCGGAGCACGCCGAGGGCCGCGTCCGACAGCAGCAGGTCCAGGTAGGCGACGGCCTCCGCCGCGTTTTCCTGCTCCGTGCCGCCCCCGGACGGGGGCGCGGTCCCAGCCGTGGCCTCGCCGCTCATGCCCGCCCCCGGCTCACTGCTGCGGGGGCTTGACGCTGCGGCGCAGGATCTTTCCCGTCGGCCCCTTCGGCAGCTCGTCGACGAGCCAGACCAGGCGCGGGTACTTGTAGGCGGCGACCCGGTCCCTGGCGAACGCCTGCAGTTCGTCCACGGTTACGCTCGCGCCTGGCTTGAGCGCGACCGCCGCGCCGACCTCCTCGCCGAGTGAGTCGTGCGGGATCCCGACGACCGCGACCTCCCTGACCGCCGGGTGCTCGTAGAGCGCTTCCTCGATCTCGCGCGGGTACACGTTGTACCCGCCGCGGATGATCATCTCTTTCTTCCTGTCCACGATGAAGAAGTAGCCGTCGGAGTCAGTCCGCGCCAGGTCGCCTGTGCGGAACCAGCCGTCGGGAATCGCCTCCGCGGTCGCCTCCGGCCGCCCCCAGTAGCCCTTCATCACGTTGTGCCCGCGGATCGCGATCTCGCCGACCTCGCCGGCGGGCACGTCGGCGCCCGCGGAGTCCACCAGGCGCATTTCCACGCCCTCGATCGGCGTGCCGATCGAGCCCGGCTTGCGCTCCGCGTCCGGATGGTTGAACGAGGCGACGGGGGATGTCTCCGACAGCCCGTAGCCCTCAAGGATCATGCAGCCGAACGCCTCCTCGAACCCGCGAAGCACCTCCACGGGCAGCGCCGCGCCGCCGGAGACGCACACCCGCAGCGACGACACGTCGGCCTGGTCCCTGCCCGGGTGGTGCAGCAGGGCGGAGTACATCGTGGGCACGCCCTCGAAGACAGTCACCTTGTCGCGGCTGATCATCTCGAGCGCGGCGCCCGCGTCGAAGCGGGGGAGCAGGGTCAGGCAGGCGTGGCTGATCAGCGCCATATTGAGCCCGCAGGTCAGGCCGAAGACGTGGAACAGCGGCAGGCAGCCCATGACCACGTCGTCGGAGCCGGCGCGGAGCAGCGAGCGCGCCGTGATCTCCGCGTTGCGCCGCAGCCCGCCGTGGGTGAGCTGCGCGCCCTTCGGGGTGCCCGTGGTGCCGGAGGTGTACAAGATGACGGCGTCATCGTCATCGTCCTTGTCCGCCCAGTCGGCCGCCGGATCCATGCCGTCCCGCACCGCCGCGGCGTCCGCGTCCGCGACCGCGACGACCCGCGCGCCCGCCTGGGCCGCGCCCTTGGCCGCCTCGCCTGCCGCCGGCTCCCAGGCGAAGATCAGCCCGGCCCCTGAGTCGCCCAGGTAGTGTTCGACCTCGCGGC
>JASHPP010000215.1 GCA_030038035.1 Trebonia sp. | reverse complement strand
GCCGCGGCGCCCGCCGCCGACGGCGCGCCGCGCGGGCCGGCGGATCCGGTGCCCCAAGGGGCTCGTGCCCCGCGCCGAAGGCCGCCAGTGAGTCGAATCCAGGCAGGGCGGTATGCGACCCGGACGTCGCGTCGTCGGCCGCCACCAGGACACCCGAGCCGTCCGTCTGCTCGCCCTCTGCGTCCTCGCCCCAGGCCGCGGCGCCGGCCGCCTCCGTCAGCTGGGGACCGCGCTGGTATTCGGCGATCAGCGCCATCGCGGAGTCGGGCAGGTAGGAATGGCCGCGGCCGGGCTCGGCGCCCGCGGCGTCGAACGAGCCGAGCCGCGCCAGGATCGCCGCGTCCGTCGGCCGGTCGCGCGGCACGCGCTCCAGGCACGCGGCCACGAGCGGGGTCAGGTCGCCAGGCACGCCGGTCAGATCAGGCGGCTCGGTCGCGAGCCTGACGAGGATGTCCATGATCGTCTCGCCCCGGTAGGGCGGGTGGCCGGTCGCGGCGAACACGAGCGTCGCCCCGAGTGAGAACACGTCGCTGGCCGGCGAGGCCTGCGCGGTGTCCCTGGCCTGCTCGGGCGCCATGTACGCGGGCGTGCCCGCCGCGCCGCGGGTGACGGTGAGCTGGACGCGCTCGGCGGCCCTGGCCACCCCGAAGTCGATCACGCGCGGGCCGTCCGGCGCGACAAGCACGTTCGACGGCTTGACGTCGCGGTGCAGCAGCCCGGCGGCATGGATGGACTGCAGCGCCTCCGCGCAGCCCGCGGCGAGCCAGCGCACCGCCGGGACCGGCAGCGGGCCGCACTGGCGCACCAGCGTGCTCAGCGACGGCGCCGGCACGTAGGCGGTGGCGAGCCACGGCAGGTCGGCCTCCGGATCGGCCTCGACGACCGCGGCGGTGAACACGCCGCTCACCCTGCTGGCCGCCGCCACCTCGCGGGCGAACCTGGCGCGGAAGCCGGGTTCCTCGGCCAGCTCGACCCGGATCGTCTTGACCGCCACGAGGCGCCCGGCGGTCGAGCGGCCGAGGAACACCTGGCCCATCGCCCCGGCGCCCAGCCGTCCGACGATCGCGTAGGGGCCGATTCGCTCGGGGTCCCAGCGGCGCAGCGATCGCACGATCTCCGGTGACACCGTCGCCTGCCCTCCTCCAATGAGTTAGTCACAATCATGCACAATCAGCCGCATGACGGGCAGCGAACCGGTAGCGATGCGGTAACGGCGCGGAGACGGCCGGGATCGTTCGGGATGACTAGGGCGGGACACCAAACGCGGACCGGCACCTTGTGCACGGCGGACTTGACCGGTGATTTTATCTTCTCCTACCGTCGATTCCGGATTCCGAAGAAGGAGCGTGCAATGGCTGACCTCGACGTCGTCGTGGCGGGGGCCGGTTTCGCCGGGATCTACGCGGTGCACGCGCTGCGTTCGGCCGGGCTGTCGGTGCGGGCCTTCGAGGCCGGCAGCGGGGTCGGCGGGACGTGGTTCTGGAACTGCTACCCCGGCGCGCGGTGCGACGTCGAATCCAAGGACTACTCGTACTCGTTCTCGCCTGAACTCGAGCAGGAATGGTCGTGGAGCGAGCGGTACCCGGCGCAGCCGGAGGTGCTGCGGTACCTGAACCACGTGGCCGACCGGTTCGGGCTGTGGCCGGACATCCAGCTCGGCACGCGGGTCACCGCGGCCGTCTGGGACGGCGAGCGCGCCGAGTGGCTGGTGCAGACGGACGACGGCCAGCAGCGCACGGCGCGGTTCTTCGTCTCGGCGGTGGGCTGCCTGTCCGCCCATCAGGTGCCCGCGCTGCCCGGCCTGCAGACGTTCGCGGGGCCCTGGTACCACACCGGCCAGTGGCCGAAGGAGGGGGCCGACTTCGCCGGCCGGCGGGTCGGGCTGATCGGCACCGGGTCCACCGGCATCCAGGTCGCGCCGGAGATCGCGGCCGTCGCCGGGCACCTGTACGTGTTCCAGCGGACGGCGAACTTCGCGGTGCCGAACCGCAACAAGCCGGTTGACCCGGACTGGGAGCACGCGTTCAAGGCCGGCTACCGCGAGTACCGCCAGCACGCGCGCGAGTCGTTCCTCGGGGTGCCGATCGCGGGAACCGGACGGCCGGCGCTGGCCGAGCCGCCCGCGCAAGTGCAGGCGAACCTGGCGCAAAAATGGCGGGACGGCGGCGGCATGCCGTTCCTCGGCGCCTACACCGACGTGCTCGTGGACCGGGCGGCCAACGACATCGTGGCCGAGTTCATGCGGGACCGGATCAGGGAGACCGTGGCCGATCCGGATGTGGCTGAGCTGCTCTGCCCGCGGGCCTTCCCGGTCGGGGCGAAGCGGCTGTGCCAGAGCGACGACTACTTCGCGATGTTCAACCGGCCCAACGTGACGCTGGTGGACATTCGCTCCGCGCCGATCGATTCGGTGTGGCCGGGCGGGCTGCGTACCCGCTCGGGGGACTACGAGCTTGACGCGCTGGTGTTCGCCACCGGGTTCGACGCGATGTCCGGCGCGCTCAACCGGATCGACATCCGCGGCGTCGGCGGGGAGCCGCTGACGGAGAAGTGGGCGGCGGGCCCGCGCGCGTACCTGGGGGTGGCCGCCGCCGGGTTCCCCAACATGTTCATCGTGACCGGGCCGGGATCCCCGTCGGTGCTCAGCAACATGGTCGTGTCGATCGAGCAGCACGTGGAGTGGATCAGGGAGTGCATCGGTTACGTGCTGGCCGGCGGCTATTGCGCGGTGGAGGCCAAGCCGTCGGCGGAGGACGCCTGGATGGGGCACGTGACCGAAGTGGCGTACTCCACCCTGTTCCCGCTGGCGGACTCCTGGTATATAGGGGCCAATATTCCGGGCAAGCCGCGCGTGTTCACGCCCTACCTCGGCGGGGTGGGGCCGTATCGCGCGCGGTGCGACGCGGTGGCTTCGGCTGATTATGAAGGGTTCGTGCTCAGTTCCTGACCTATCTTCCTCTTCCCCTCTTCCCCGACTGTCGGAGGTTAGCGGTGAGCGTTCCGGTCAACCCGCAGGCGCAGCAGGTTCTCGACGGCAGGGCGGCCGCGGGCGTGCCGCCCACCTGGGAGCAGACGCCCGATGAGGTGCGCGCCGGGTTCGCGCCGGTGCGCGAGATGATCGGGCCTGGGCCGGCCGTTGCCGCCGTGCGGGATATCACGATCCCCGGGCAGGCGGGCGGCATCCCGGCACGGGTGTATTCGCCGGTGGCCGACCCGCCGGGGACCGTGGTCTACTACCACGGCGGCGGCTGGGTGCTCGGCTCGGCGGACGACTGGGACGCGGTCTCCCGCGCGCTGGCCGTGGCGTCAGGGTGCACGCTCGTGAGCGTGGACTACCGGCTGGCGCCTGAGCACGTGTTCCCTGCCGCGGCGGACGACGCGTACGACGCTTTCGTCTGGGTGGCGTCGTCGCTGGCCGGCGGGCGGCCGCTGGTCGTCGCCGGGGACAGTTCGGGCGGGAACCTCGCGGCGGTCGTGGCGCAGCGCGCGCGGGACGCGTCCGGGCCCGCGCTGGCCTTGCAGGTGCTCATCTACCCGGTGACCGACCACGACCTGTCCCTGCCGTCGTACCGGGAGCACGACGGCACGGAGTTCATCCTGAACCGGCGGGACATGGAGTGGTTCTGGGACCAGTACGCGCCGGACACCGCGGCCAGGTCGAATCCCTACGCCTCGCCGCTGCGGGCCACGTCGCTGTCCGCGCTGCCGCCGGCGTTCGTGCTGACGGCCGGGCACGACCCGCTGCGGGACGAGGGTCTGGCGTACGCCGAGCGGCTGCGGGCGGCGGGCGTGCCGGTCGACCACCGGCATTACGGAACGCAGATCCACGGGTTCTTCACGCTGGTCAACGTGATCGACGACGCCGACAAGGCCGTCGCGGAGGCTGGCGCCGCCATTCAGGCGGCGGTGGGAGGCTGATTTCTGATGCGGATTAACGCGGCGGTCTTCGAGAAGCTGGGCACGCCTTTCGATGTGGCCGAGGTCTCGATCGATTCGCCCGGGCCCGGCGAGGTCCTGGTGCGGATCGTGGCTTCCGGGGTCTGCCACACCGACGCGATCGCGCGCGACGGCGACATGCCGTTCCCGCCCCCGGGGGTGCTCGGCCACGAGGGGGCGGGCGTGGTGGTCGCCGTCGGGCCCGGCGTGGCCGGCGTGTCCGAGGGCGACAAGGTGGTGATCGGCTGGCCGTGGTGCGGGCAGTGCCGCAACTGCCTGGACGGCCAGCCGCGGTACTGCCTGCAGCTCGGGCCGCTGGTGCTCGCCGGCGGCCGCGCCGACGGGTCGACCGCGCTGCGGCGCCTTGACGGCTCGCCGCTGCACAGCCACTTCTTCGGGCAGTCCTCCTTCGCCACGTACTCGATCTGCGCGGCGTCGTCGCTTGTGCCGGTCGCCGCCGACGCGCCGATCGAGATCCTCGGGCCGCTGGCCTGCGGGATCGGGACCGGGGCGGGCGCGGTGCTGAACGTGCTGCGGCCGTTCGCCGGGTCGTCTCTGGTCGTCTACGGGGCGGGCGCGGTCGGCCTGTCCGCGGTGATGGCCGCCCGGCTGACCGGCGCGACCACGATCATCGCGGTGGACCGGCTGCCGTCGCGGCTATCGCTGGCGCGCGAACTCGGCGCTACCGAGACGATCGACGTGTCTTCGGCGGGGGCTGATCCGGTCACTGCCGTGCAGGAGATCTGCGGCGGCCCGGCCGACTTCAGCCTGGAGTGCACCGGCGTGATCCCCGTGGTCAGGCAGGCCGCCGACTCGGTGGGCATGCGCGGCACGTGCGTGCTGATCGGCGGCGCGCCGGCCGGGGCGGCGTTCTCGCTCGACCACATGTCCACGCTGTGGGGCAAGCGCGTGATCGGCATCCTCGGCGGCGAGGGGCGCAGCGTCTCGCTGATCGGCACGCTGATCGCCTTGCACCGCCAGGGCCGGTTCCCGTACGACAAGCTGGTCACGTCCTTCCCCCTGGAGTCGGTAAACGACGCGCTTGAGGCTTCGCACGCCGGCGACGTGGTCAAGCCGGTGCTGCGCATGCCGGAGTGATACCGGGCATCAGTAGGGGTACCGCTTGGGTCCTTGCGTGTAGCTGCGGCCGCTTGGCGTGGTCCACACATGCCAACCCGGCAGGGGCTGGCTGACGTTCCAGCCCTTGGACTGCTTGACCCGATGGCAGCGGCGGCTGCGCGCGCCGCCGTTGCAGGCGCAGGTGCGGCCGCCCTTGTCGTAAGGGACGGCGTGCTCGAAGTCGGACTCGCGGGCGTGCCGGGAACAGGGCGGGAAGGTGCAGTCGCCGTCGCGGATCTGCACCAGGTGGCGCAGGGCGTCGCCGGGCTGGTAGCCGGCTGATTCGTGCCGGTGGTCGCAGTCGGTGAGCGGGACCGGGCCGAGCCTGACGGTGAACTCCTGGCTGCCGGGCATGGTCAGTGTCCAGGTGCCGTGCCCATCCGGCGGGCCGGTGTCGTCTTGGCGTGCGGTGAAGGCCCAGGGGCCGTCCCGGCCGCCGGGCGGCGGGTGCTTGCCGTGTATCGACCGGGCCGGCTTGGCGCAGCCGTGGCCGATGGCCATCCCGGCGGCGTTGACCACCGTGACACACCACTGGCTGTGCGGGCTGCGGGCGGCGGCCGCGGCCAGGTCGCGGGCCAGGGCCGGGTCGAGGGGACCCAGGCCGTGCGCCTCGCCGGGCCGGTCGGCCAGGTCGAGCAGGGTGGCGAACGGGATCGTCAGGTTGATCCTGGCCGGCAGAGCCGGGCCGGTCGCGCCGGTTC
>JASHPP010000214.1 GCA_030038035.1 Trebonia sp. | reverse complement strand
CTGGTTCGCCGAGATCCAGCGCCGCTGCCTCGACCGCGGCGTGTTCTGCTCGCTGGAGGAACTCACCACCGCCCTCCAGGAATGGATCAAGCTCTGGAACGACTCCGCCCGCCCCTTCAAGTGGACCAAGACCCCCGACCAGATCATCGACGCCATCTGCCGCTACTGCGACCGAATTTCACGACCAGCTCACTAGGGGCAGCCGTCCACCCTTGGACCTTGTTCCGGGGAATGGGGGAGTCGCGGCCCGCGAGCACGCTCGCGGACCGCGACCTAAGTATCTGGCCAAGTTCATGCCTTATCTATATATGCACCCAGCGTGGTCGCGGCGCGCGGTGGCGCGAGAATGAGACCGTGCTTGTTCCCGACGACCTCGAGACGCCGGCCGTGGTGGTCGACCCCGGGCGGGTGGAGCGGAACCTTGCCCGGATGGCGGCCGCGGCCGGCGCCGCAGGCGTCGCCTTGCGGCCCCACGCGAAGACGCACAAGTGCCTGGCGATCGCCAGGCGGCAGCTCGCGCACGGGGCCGCCGGGCTGACCGTCGCGACGCTCGCGGAGGCGGAGCTGTTCGCGGGCGACGGCTGCCCGAGCGTGTTCATCGCCTACCCGCTGTGGGCCGGGCCGGACTCGCGGCGCGCCCGGCTCGCGGCGGTGCGCGAGCGGACCGCCCTGCGGGTCGGCGTGGACAGCGTGACGGCCGCGGCGCAGCTGGCGGCCGCGGTCCCCGGCGTGCAGGTGCTCATCGAGGTCGACTCCGGCCAGCACAGGTCCGGCGTGGCTCCCGGCCAGGTGGCCGCGCTAGCGGCCGGCTGCCTGCGGCTCGGCCTCGACGTGGCCGGGGCGTTCACCCACCCGGGGCACGCGTACGGCTCGCCGGCGGACGTGCCGCGGGCCGCCGACGACGAGCGGGCCACGCTGGCGGCCGCCGGGGCGGCGCTGGCGGCGCTCACCGGCGGGCAGCCGGTGCTCAGCGGCGGCTCCTCCCCCACCGCGGCGGCCGGGCTGGCGGCGCCGCTGACCGAGGTGCGGCCCGGCACCTACGTGTTCGGCGACCGGCAGCAGCTGCACCTGTCCCGCCTGGCCGACGCCGACATCGCGCTCGTCGTCGCCGCCCGTGTCGTCTCCGCACCGCGTCCGGGCGAGGCGGTGCTCGACGCCGGGTCCAAGACGCTGTCCGGCGACCGGCCGTCCTGGCTGCCCGGCCACGGCCTGATCCTCGAGGCGCCGGAGGCGTCGATCGACGCGCTGAGCGAGGAGCACGCGGTCGTGCGCGGCCTCACCACGCGGCTCGCCGTCGGCGACCTCGTCCGCGTCATCCCCAACCACGTCTGCACCGTGGTCAACCTGACCAGCGAGCTGGTCGTGGTCTGCGACGGCGCCGTGGCTGACCGGTGGCCGGTCCGCGCGCGCCGTTAGTTGCCGTACTGCAGCGTCTCCGGCCGCTCGATCATCAGCCCGTGCGCGGGGTGCTCGGCGACCGGTCGGTGCCGCGTACCCTTGGGGACCACGAAGATGTCCCCGGCGATCAGCACCACGGGCTCGCGCCCCTCCAGTTCGACACGGAACGAGCCGTCCCAGCACAGGAACAGCTCGTCTTCCTCGTGCTGGTGCCAGGCGAACTCCCCCTCGAAGCGGGCCACCCGCAGCACGGCGTCGTTCACGACCGCGAGGTCACGCGGCTGCCACGGCCCGGGAAGCTGGGCAATCACGCTGGCGAGCGAGACCGGGGGTGCGGGTTCGGTGCTCATGCCGGCTCCTTTTCTCCCGAACGAGCAGTGGCGCCTGCCCACACTACATAACTCTCCCCGCCATTCCGGCGCACGGGCCGTACGACATTCGAGGGTAAGGGCGATGTAGCGTTTCTGAGTTATGGGAGAACGGGGCAAGAGCGTCGAGGAAATCGTCCTCAACAAGCTCACAGACGACGAAGTCCCTGATCCGGTGGCAAATCTGGTCACCGGCGCGATGCGCGGCGGCGGCGAACCCGGTCGGGCCCCGGCACCCGGGCGGCCGCCCGCGCCGTCGCCCGCGGCGGAGCCGGGACGTGCCTACCTCAAGGCGGTCACGGTCGAGGGTTTCCGCGGCATCGGCCAGAAGATCACGCTCACCCTCCAGCCCGGCCCTGGCCTGACGCTGGTCACCGGCCGGAACGGCTCGGGCAAGTCGAGCTTCGCCGAAGCCGCCGAGCTCGCCCTGACCGGTGAGAACAAGCGCTGGTCGGACCGCACCGCGGTCTGGAAAGAGGGATGGCGCAATCTCCACAACCGGGACACGGCGGCGATCACGGTCGAACTGACCGAAGACGGCCAGCCCGGCGCGACGGCCGTCGCCATGGGCTGGCCGCCGGGCGCGGCTCTCGACGGGGCCGATGCGTTCGTCCAGGCCAAAGGCGGCCCGCGGCAGTCGCTCGCCGAAAAGGGGTGGGGGAAGCCGCTGGAGCTCTACCGCCCGTTCCTTTCCTACTCCGAGCTCGGCGCTCTCGTCAGCGGCCAGCCGTCGAAGATGCATGACGCGCTGCGGGCAATTCTCGGGCTCGACCTGCTGACTGACTCCGAACGGACCCTCGGCGACTGGCGCAAGTCCGCCGAATCCGTGAGCAATCTGGCCAGGCAGGGGCTGCCCGCGCTGCTCGCGAAGCTGGAGAACCACCCGGACGACCGCGCCCGCGCGGCCGCGGAGGCGCTCACCGCACGGGTGTGGGACCTTGCCGCGCTCGCCGCCCTGGCCAGTGGCGGCGACGAGACCGCCGACGGGCTGGCCGGCCTGCTGCGGCAGGTCGTCGCGATCACGCTGCCCGAGGTAGCGGCCGTGGAGGCGGCCGTGGCGCGGCTGTCAGCGGCACGATCGGCGGTCGCCGCCCTCGCCGGGACACGCGCCGCCGACGCGCGGCGGCTGGCCGGGCTGCTGTCCGCCGCGCTGGACCATCA
>JASHPP010000213.1 GCA_030038035.1 Trebonia sp. | reverse complement strand
CGCCAGCCGGGAGCCGCTGCCGGCACGGCCAGCCGCAGCCGCCGCGGCCGCCGGAGCAGCCACAACAGCCGGCCCGGGAAGGCCAGCCGGCTCAGCGGGGGTCAGCGTGATGGCCGCGGCGGCGTGCCGGGACGAGGAGCCGGCGAGCGGCTGGCATCGTGCGACGACCGTCACCTCGGGCCCGAGTTCCAGGCGCGCGGTGCGCTCGCGGCCTGCCGCCGCGGCGCCGCGCGCCAGGTCCCGCAGCAGCTCCTGGTCCGCCGCGCCGGCCAGGCGGAGCGCGGCGGCGTTGGCGACGAAGACCTCCTCGCCGACTACCACCACGGGCTGCGCGCGCCGCTTCCACATCCGCGCGACCTCCTCGAGCAGCGCCTGCTCGGCAGGGGCCGAACAGGTGAGCAGGCGCGCCTCGATCTCCCGGGCCAGCTCGGTGACGTAGGGCAGCATCAGCTCATTGGTCTGCGCATAGCGGCAGTTCATGTTGAGCAGGCCGGCGAGCCTTCTGGTCACCGGGTCGCGGATCGGCGCGCCGGCCGTCGTGGCCTCGCTCTCATGCGCACGGAAGTGCTCGCTGCCGGCCACGATGAACGGCCGTTGCTGCTCGACGGCGGTGCCCAGGCCGTTGGTGCCCACCACGTCCTCGCCGAACCTCGCGCCAGGAAGCGCCCCGCGGTCCGCAAGCAGCGGGGTCAGCGCGCGGTCGCCGACGACGTAGTCCACGAGCCGGCACTCGCGGTCCGCGAGGAAGGCCCACGACCGCGTTCCGGCGATCTGGCAGGCGAGCCGGTCCAGGACCGGCCGCGCCGCCAGGACCAGCCGGCCGGGCGGCGTGGCGCCCTGGTCGCGGGGCAGGTCGGTGCCGGCGGAGTCGACACCGCTGAGCAGCGAACGGCGCCAGGACAGGATGATCTCGCGGCGGACGCCGCACTCGTGCGACGGCAGCAGGTCCGGGTCTCCCGCCGCGAGGTAGCGCTCCCTTGCCGTCAGCGTTCGCCGCCACGCCTCGGGACCGCGCATGGGGGACGCCGACTGAGTGCTCATAGGCCTGCCTCCCACCGCCCTCCTGAAGCCGAGATAGCCCCAGATCTCCCATCCTGCTAAAAATCGGGCAATTTAGGAACCGGCCGCATCCGCGGTGCGCGCGACGCCGGGTCCGGGCACCAGCGGCTCGTTCGTCCGCATCCAGCGCAGCTGCTGCTGCGCCATGTCGTACGCCTCGTCAGCACAGGGCAGGACGTAGAACCGCTGCTCGCGTATCGCGTCGGCCACCACGTCGGCGACGAGCGACGGCTGCATCGCCTCATCCCACGCGCCCGCGATCATGGCCCGCGACGTGTTCGCGAAGCTGCTCGGTGGCGGCTCCGTGACGCCGGCCGGCCGGTTCCGCGTGCTCTCGAAGATCCGTGTCCTGGTGAGCCCGGGGATGAGCACGGAGACCCCGACCCGCCCGCCGGTCGTCGCGGTCAGCTCGAAAAACAGGTTCTGGCTCAGCCCGAGCACGCCGAACTTCGAGACCGTGTACGGAGCCAGGCCGAGCGGATGCCCGTTCAGCGCCGCCATCGACGAGGTGTTCACGATGTGCGCCTCGTCCTGCCCGACCAGCAGCGGCAGGAAGGTGCGGCAGCCGTGGATGACCCCCCACAGGTTGACGCCGAGCACCCACTCCCACGTGTCCAGCGGGATCCGGGCGAAGTCAGTGCCGCCGCCCACTCCGGCGTTGTTGCACAGCACGTGGACCGCGCCGAACTCGGCGATTGTGGCGTCGGCGAGCGCCTGGACGTCCGCGGCGCTTGCGACGTCCGTGCGGACGCCGATGACCGGCGTGCCCGCCGACCGCAGCTCGCCGACCGCGGCCGAGAGCGCGTCTTCCTCGATGTCGGCGAGGACGCACCGCATTCCCTCGGCGGCGAAGCGGCCCGCCAGCGCCCGGCCGATGCCGCTCGCCGCCCCGGTGACCACGGCGACGCGGCCGGTGAGCTGCCTCATCGCGGAATCACCGGGAGCGTGATGCAGGACGGACGTGCACGGTCGTGGTAAATCGTCTGCTCTGCCACTACGAAGTCCTCCTCGGTCGCGGTGGCGGCGGGCGCGCCGTTGCCGGGGTTGCGGTCGAAGCACGGGAAGTTCGCGCTCGCGACGTCGACCCGCAGCCGGTGCCCCGCCTTGAACACCTGGCTGGTGGCGATGAGGTCGATGGTGTACTCATAGCCCTGGCCGGGCGTGACGGGGCGAGGCGACCGGCTGCCCTCGCGATAGCGCGCCCGCACGATGCCGTCGGTGACGCCAAGCGCCCGGCCGTCCGGCCAGACGTCGACGAGCCTGGCGGTGAAGTCGGTATCGGCCGCGGAGGTCGCCGCGTGCAGCGTCACGCTGACCGGCCCGGTCACCTCGAGATCGGCGGTCAGCGGTGCACTGGTGAACGAGAGGACGTCCGGCCGGGCCTCGACCTCGCGCTGGTCCCGTGGCCCGGGCAGCCACCGCACCGGGCCCGGCGCCCCCATGATCAGCGTGCCGCCGCCGGCCGTCGGCACCGGGTCGCGCGGGTCGTGGGTGTAATGCGAGGGCGGGTCGAAGTCACCGGGCGCGGCCGCCGACAGGCTCCCGCCGGCGTGCAGGTACCAGCGCGTCCACTGGGTCCGGGCCAGCGGCCATTCGTCCTCCTCGCGCCAGACGTTGTCGCCCATGACGAACAGCCGCACCCGCGGCCCGGGCACATCCCCGGCACCCGCTGCGCCCGGCCGCCCGGTCGCGGCGCCCGGCCGCCCGGTCGCGGCGCGCAGGAACTCGATCTGCAGCTGCTCGAGCTGGATCGCCTGCTCCGACCCGAACGCGCCGAAGTGCAGCTCGCCGGCGACCCCGGACCGGTCGCCATGGGTCCACGGGCCGACGATCAGCCGCTGCCCGTCCCGGGCCCGTGCGGTGGCCGCGTGCTGCGCGAGGAACGCGAAATTGTCGAGCGTGCCGCCGAGGAACAGGTCGAACCAGCCGCCCACGTGCAGCGCCGGCGCGGACACCCGGTCGCGGGCATCCCGGTAGCTCAGCCCGTCCCAGTAGTCGTCGCGCACCTCGTGGTCCAGCCATTTGCGCCAGCTCGGCAGGATGCGGCTGACCGCCGGGGTGTCCCGCAGCGGCAGGTGCGCGTAGGCGGCCGCCGGATCGGCCATGAGCGCGAGCAGCGAACGCAGCTCCGCCGAAACGTCCAGCCCGGCGGCCGCGCTGTAGGCGAGCGCCTGCCCGGACTTGAGGGTGTGCCAGGCCAGCGCCTGGCCGAGCGTGAACGCGCCCTGCCGGTAGACCAGCCCCCAGTGGTAGTCCGCCGGGGTGACGACGGGCACGATCGCACGCAGCCCGGAAGGCGCCTGGGACGCGGCCGCGAACTGCACCATCCCCAGGTAGGAGGCTCCGAACATCGCCACCGACCCGTCGGACCACGGCTGCCTGGCGCACCACTCGACGCTGTCCGCGCCGTCGAGAGCCTCGCTCTCGAACGTCAGGAACTCCCCGTCCGAGGTGCCGGTGCCGCGGCAGTCCTGCAAAACCACGGCGAAGCCCGCGTCCAGGGCCGGCCGCACCGGGGCCGCGCGCACCATCGGCTCGCCGTAGGGGTTGCGGATGAGCAGCACGGGGAACCGGCCGCCAGAAGCGGGCCGGTAGACGGCGGCCCGCAGCGTCGTTCCGTCGCGCATCTCGACCGGCGCGTTGTACTCCGCCAGCACCTGGACGGCTGGCACGTCGAGCTTGGCCACTGTCTCCTCCTTGGGTCCCGGGGCCAGCGCACCGTCCCGGCCTGGTCAGCCCTGCAGCTCCCGCACTCCCGGCATGACCTCCTTGGCGAACAGCTCAACGCTCTGGTTGGCCTGCTCGTACGGCAGCCCGCCGAAGCTGGGGATCACGATCAGCTGGAAGTCGCCGAGCACGTCCTTGATCCCCGCCACCTGCGCGAGGATCTGGTCCGGCGTGCCGAACAGCGCGACCGACGCGAACGCCTCCGCCGCCGCCTCAAGCCCGACCTTGCGCAAGATCGCGGCGGTCTCGGCGTACCGCTGGTAGCCCTCGGTCTGCGCGAAGTGCTCGCCTGCCATCTCGTAATGCCGGACGTTCGAGGCGAAGAACTCGTGCGCGTACCGCCGGGACCGCTCCCGCGCCACGGATGCGTCCGGGTGGCAGTACATGTTGACGTTCAGCGAGATCGGCGGCGCCGCGACCCCGTGCGCGGCCAGGTACTGCTGCCGGTACGCCGTGTATGTCGGCATGAGGTCGGGCACCGGCCGGGTGGGAATCGACATCAGGGCGGCGCCGAGGCTGACGCACGAGACGATCGAGTCGGGCGAACCGGCGACGCAGTACAGCCGGCCGCGGAACGACCTCGGCGGGCTCGGCCGCAGCTGGACCCGCGGCTGGGGGTAGTACGGCCCGTCCCCCTCGATCCAGCCGGTCTCGAGCGCGCTGGCGATCATCGCGGCCGCCTCGTCGAACCGCCCACGGGACTCCGACATCGGGATCTTGAACGGCGCGTACTCGATGCGCGACAGCCCGCGGCCCATGCCGAGGATCGCCCGGCCTCCCGACAGGATGTCCAGCATGATCATCTTCTCGGCGACGCGCAGCGGGTCGTTCCACGGCAGGATCACCGCGGCGGTGCCCAGCCACACCCGCTCGGTCCGGGCGGCGAGGTTCGCCAGGAACACCACGTTGTCCGGGCACATGGCGTAGCTGTCGAAGTGGTGCTCGACGGCCCATACGCTGTCGAAGCCCAGTTCCCCGGCGAGCTCGGCGATCCGCAGCTCGCCCGCGTACATCTGCTCGTCGGCCAGGTCCTCGTGCAGGTTGCCGAATCCCAGGTTCACTCCCACATGCGACACCGCTGCTCCTTCACTGCCACTGCCCGACTCGCCCACACATCGATGGTGCACCGCACCGATGCCGCGATGCTAGGCAGCGAGCCGCCCGCGGCGCCGTCTCAATTGTGAGACGCCGCAACCGCTGTCCGTCCGGATCAGAATCAATAAATTTATCCCGAACGAACCGTGGCGCCTGTCCAGCGCCAAGAAGGCGCCGCTACCCCATGGACGAACCCACATTCCGCGCGTACCTGTCCGAGTTCAACGGCGCGAACTACGACGCGCTCGTCCGGTACTACGCCGACGACGTGACGTTCTCGTTCGCCGACGGGACCACGCTGCGGGGGCGGGACGCGATCGTCGCGTTCTACCGGCCGCTGCACGAGTGCGTCAAGGAGAGCGCCGAGGTCGTGTTCCTCGTCATGGACGCTCAAGGCCGGCGACGTCGTGCGGTTCACCAGCCCCCGCACCCCCCGCACCCCCCACACCCGCTCTCCCGCTCAGCCAAGCGGGTGCGGCGGCAGGCTTCCTTGCCTGCCGCGCGCACCCGTTACCCGCCGGCGCCGCCGCGGCGGGCGCTTGTCGTGCTGACGTGCCAGCGCTCTCCCGGCCCGCCGGGCCGGGAGAGCGTGTGCGCTACGGGCTGACGCGTCCTCAGGACGTGGCACCCGCCTCGTGGCCGGCGTCCTTGATCTGCTCGATCGCCGGGCCGAACACGGTGGCGCCTGGGCGCTCGCGGCGGATCCGGGCGAACCCGAAGACCCCGGCCAGGAAGGACACGGTACCCAGGCCGAACAGCACCAGCGAGACGATGTAGGTGATCTGGGAGACCTTCCACCAGCCGTAGGCGTTCAGCAGCATCGACCGCAGCGTGGTGCCCTTGAACACGGTCGCGACCTGATTGGCCAGCGCGGTGTCGGACGGCTTGGCGATCGCCTCGGTGGACAGCTGGGAGTAGGTCTTGCCGCCGCCGATCTCCTGCAGGTGCACGGCGATGAAGTGGTCAGCGTAGGCCTCGGCCTGCTGCCCGGTCAGCAGCTGCTGCCCGGCGTACTGGGAGACCGACGGGATCATCGACGGGGTGATCTCGGTGCCCGCC
>JASHPP010000212.1 GCA_030038035.1 Trebonia sp. | reverse complement strand
GAAGGCGGCGCAGTCCAAGGACAAGGCCGCCGCGAACTGGCAGGCCATCCAGGACAGATGGCAGTCGCACGTCGCGCAGCTGCACCAGCGGACCGCCGACATGAAGGCTGAGCGTGACGTCCGCAAGGCCGAGCTTAAGGCCGAGATCGCCGAGGGCGACGCGCAGGACGCGATCAACTTCGCCATCGCCGCCGTGCAGGAGGCCGAGTACGCCGTCCTTGACGCCGCGCTGGCGCGCTCGGACGCCGACGCCCTCGCGGGCAAGCGCTAGCTGACGCCTGTCAGGTGGGCGAGCCCGCGGCCGAGCCGGTCTCGCGGCCGGCGTCCCAGCGGGTCAGCGTGCGGTCCCAGTCGAGCGGCACGGTGTAGGCCTCGCCCTGGGCGAGTTCGCTGTCCCAGTCCTCGACCGGCACTCGCCACATGACCTCGAACTCGATGCCGCTCGGGTCCTTCGCGTACAGCGACTTGGACAGCCGGTGGTCGCTCTCCCCCACCAGCGCTCCCGCTGCGCGCAGCTTCTCGCGCGCTTCCACCAGCTCGGCCAGCGTGCCGACCTCCCAAGCCAGGTGGTACAGCCCCACCTGCGGCCTGCCGGTCGCCCGGCCCGCCCCGATGTCGAACAGCCCGAGGTCGTGATCGTTGACCGAGCCGGGGGACCGCAGGAACGCGGCGCGGCCAGGGATCTCCATCCGGACCTCGAAGCCGAGGGTCTGCGTGTAGAACTCGACCTCGCGTTTGAGACCGTTCACATACAACACCGCGTGGTTCAGGCGGCGTACTGGCATGGAGAGCTCCTGATCGGCTGAAGAGTCGGCACTGCTCGTTCGGGATAATGGATTTTATGAAGATCTTTATTTCCTTCGATATGGAGGGGGTCGCCGGGATCGTTGACTGGGCCCAGTGCAGGGGGCCTGGCCAGCCGTACGAGGAGGGGCGCGCGCTGCTGCTCGGCGAGGTGAACGCCGCCATCGACGGGGCGCTGCTTGGCGGGGCGACCGAGGTCGTGGTCAACGACTCGCACGGGACGATGAACAACCTCAACGCCGCCGAGCTGCACGGGCGGGCGGTGTACGTCGCCGGGCGGCACAAGCCGCTGTACATGATGGAGGGCATGGACGCCAGCGTGGACGCCGTGTTCTTCGTCGGCTACCACGGGTCGATCTCAGGGACGAGCTCGGTGCTCTCGCACACGTACAACCCATCGGTCGTGTCGCAGGTCGAGCTCAACGGCGTGCCGTGCGGTGAGAGCGGGATCAACGGGCTCGTCGCGCTCGCGTGCGGGGCGCCGGTCGTGCTGATCACCGGCGACCAGCAGACGGTCACCGAGGGCGATCCGTTCTTCAAGGACGCCGAGCGGGCGGTGGTGAAGGAGTCGATCACCCGGTTCGCCGCGGCGCAGCTGCACCCGCTGGACGCGCGTGACAAGATCGCGGGCGCGGCGCTGGCGGCGGTGCAGCGGGCGCGCTCGGTGCCGCTGCCGGACATCGCGCTGCCCGCCCGGCTCGACGTCCACATGCAGACCGCCGACATGGCGGAGGTGGCGAGCTGGGTGAAAGGCGCGCAGCGGACGGGCACACGGAAGGTGCGGATCGAGGGGGACGACCCGCTGGCCGTTTACCGGTCGTTCGTCGGGATCACCTACATCACCCGGGTGGCCGAAGGGCGCTAGCTGGTCACGGCTCCGCGGCGGTCAGGTCCAGATTCGTGGCGACCACCCACAGGCCGTCATCGGCCCGGCGGGCGACCCGTCGCCTGTGACGGGATGACCATCCTGCGGCCCCTTTGCCGGTCGTTCGTCGGGGTCACCTGCATCACCCGGGTGGCCGGAGGGCGCTAGGTGGTCAGCGGATCGCCCGGCGGCGGCGGATCTCGCGGTACCTGCGGCGCTGGGACGGGTCGAGCATGAAGTACGCAGCTGTGGGGATCCCGATCGCGAGCACGACGATCCCTGCTGTCACATACCACGGGAAGACGATCAGCAGGATCAGCCCAAGGACGATCCCCGCGATCGACCACTTCATGTGCGGTGTCATGATGACTCCATCCATCCCGGCTGCTCTCCAGCCACTTTCAGCTTATCTCCGTGGAGGACTGTCGTGCCGATTTCCATGCCCGTCGGCGCAGAGGCTAACGAACTCCTTACGCGCAGCGCGCTGGCACTGCTAATCGCGATGCTACTCGATCAGCAGGTCCCGCTGGAACGGGCGTTCAGCGCGCCCTACGACCTGGCCCAGCGGCTCGGGCACGAGCCGACCGCGGAGGAACTCGCCGCGTTCGACCCCGGCGAGCTGGCGGCCGTCTTCGCGCAGCGCCCGGCGCTGCACCGGTTCCCGAAGGCGATGGCCGCGCGGGTGCAGGAGCTCGCGCGGCTCATCGTGACCGGGTACGGCGGCGACCCCGCCGCCGTGTGGCTGACGGCCGGCTCTGGCGCGGAGCTGCTCGCGCGGGTGTCGGCGCTGCCAGGCTTCGGCGAGCAGAAGGCGAAGATCTTCGTCGCGCTGCTCGGCAAGCAGCTCGGCGTGCGGCCGCCGGGCTGGCGGGAGGCGGCGGGATCCTTCGGCGCTGACGGGTCGTTCCTGTCCGTGGCCGACATCTGCGACGAGGAGTCGCTCGGGCAGGTCCGGTCCTACAAGAAGGGGCTGAAGGCGGCCGGGGCGGCGGCCTCGGCCGGCTCGCCGCGGCAGGCCCGGTTACGCCGGTTAGCGCCCGCGTGATGAGGGGGCAGACAGCGCGCGTTCGTTCGGGATAATCCCTGTATGTCAGGGATCGGGATCGAATCGTTCATAGCGCGGCTGCCGAAGGTGGAACTGCACGTCCACCTGGTCGGCTCGGCGTCGGCGGCGTCCGTGCTCGAGCTGGCGCGCCGGCACCCGGAAAGCCCGGTGCCGCGCACCGAGGAGGGGCTGCGCGAGTTCTACGCGTTCCGCGACTTCCCGCACTTCATCGCGGTCTACAAGGCCGTGAGCGCGCTGCTCACCGAGCCTGAGGACATCGCGGACCTGGTGCGCGGGGTGGCGCGGGACCTGGCCGTGCAGCAGGTCAGGTACGTCGAGATGCAGGTCGCGCCGTACCCCTTCCGGCGGGCCGGCATGCCGCCGGCGGTGATTAGCGAGGCGCTCGACGCGGGCGCGCGGGACGCGCTGTCCGCCTGTGGCGTGCGGATCGCCTACATCTTCGATTTCCCCGGGCAGACCGCCGACCAAGACGCGGTGCCCACGCTCGAGCACGCGCTGACCGCGCCGCCGCAGGCGCTGATCGGTATCGGGATCGGCGGCATCGAGGCGGAACGGGCGCCGCATACGGACGTGATCAGGGACGTGTTCGGCGCGGCGGCCGCGGCGGGGCTGCACTGCGTGCCGCACGCCGGCGAGACCACCGGGCCGGAGACCGTCTGGGAGGCGATCGAGTTCCTGCACGCCGAACGGATCGGGCACGGGATCAACTCGCTTGCCGACCCGCGGCTTGTCGCTTACCTGCGGGAGACCCAACTGCCTGTGGACGTCTCCCCGACCTCCAACGTGTGCACCCGGTGCGTGGCGTCGCTCGGCGAGCATCCGCTGCCGCGGATGCTCGCCGAGGGGCTGTACGTGACGCTGAACAGCGATGACCCGCCGATGTTCGGCACCTCGCTGAGCAATGAGTACCTGGTGGCGGCCCGGGTGTTCGGGCTCTCGGCCGCCTCGCTCGCCGCCCTGGCCGGCAACGCCGTGCGGGCGTCGTTCCTCGAGCAGGACGCCAAGGAGGAGCTCATCGCGGAGATAGCCGGCGTCGCCGGGCCGGCTCAGGAACCCGGCTTCGGGGTGGGCGGGATGTAATTGTCGTAGCAGTCCAGTGCGGGCGTGTACGTCTGCGGGTTCTTGATCGAATCGTTGGTGATGGTGATGAGTTCGCCTTCGACCCAGTCTGTGGTGTACGGCGGATTGACATTGCTCGTGAACTTGAGCAGGGGGGTCGCGGCGTCGGTGCGACGACCGGTCCCGGCCACCGTCCAGGTGTCTACCTTGTTAAAGCCGGGCCAGCACCAGACCGCCTGCGTAGTGCTCTGCAGGAGTCCTGTCGCTGTCCACGGGGTCCCGAGCTGCGTGCAGTACGAGCCGAAGTGGATCTGAGAGGCAGGGATCTGATCGCACGGAGTCGTCCACGTAAATGGAATCTTCTGCGGGTTCGCCGCGGCCACCCTGGCCAGGGACGCCGTGGCGGCCGGCGCCCGGGCAGCCGGCGCCGGGGCGGCGCTGGCCTGGCTCAGCCCGAGCCCCATGAGCCCGGTGACCGCCACCGCGACCACCAGCAGGCGGACGAGCCGCTGTCTTGCTCGTGTCGCGAGGCCATGCTCACCGCGCTCCCCGCTGCGCTGGGTCATGACAACCTCCCTGGATCGCTGGATGCCAGGCGGAGGTCATGCTGGCCGCCAGGAGCGGTTTCCCCCGGAGCTGGCCGTCGGCTCAACCGCAGCATGCGCCCGGCCGCCGGGTCATCATCCGTCCCGGGTGAGAAATGGTTATCGATGTGTCCCGGGTCGCGCAGCCGTCACGCCGTCACGACGCGAACCCGGGACACATCGGGCTGGCCGGCCCGGATCAGGACGAGAACGCGAAGATCGTCGTCGTGGTCATCGTCTGGCCGGCGAACAGCTCGGCCGACGGGAAGTTGGGCTGGTTCGGCGCGTTCGGGAAGTCCTCTGTCTCGAACGCGTACGCCTGCGTCTGGCGGTAGAGGTGGCCGCTGATGCCGATGAGCGTGCCGTCGAGGAAGTTGCTGGTGTAGAACTGGATGCCCGGCTGGTCGGTCCAGACGGTCAGGTGCCGGCCGCTGACCGGATCGTAGGCGGTGGCGGCCAGGGTGAGCCCGTCGAGCTGGGGACCGGTGGTGTTGAGCACCCAGTTGTGGTCGTATCCATGGCCGATGAGGAGCTGCTGGCAGGCCTGGGAGCTGGGCTGGGTGCAGTCGTCGATCCCGGACGCGATCGTGCGCGGCCGCAGGAAGTCGAACGGCGTGCCGGCGACAGGGACCTCGGTGCCGAGCGGGATCGAGGTGGCGTCGACCGGCGTGTAGTCGTCGGCGTTGATGGAGACCACCTGGCTGGCGGCGCTGCCTGATGCCTCGCCCGCCAGGTTGAAGTAGCTGTGGTTGGTCAGGTTGACCACGGTGTTCAGGTTGGGCGAGTCGTTGTGCACCACGTAGTGGATGCCGTACTGCCCCGCGTTGCTCAGCGTGAACGTGACGTCGACGGTGATCTGGGCGGGATAGCCGGTGCAGCCCTGCGGGAAGCTCGTGCAGCCGGGGCTCGTGTTCGGCGCGGCGCCGTCGCCGTTCGGGCTGACGAGCTGGAGGGTGACGCCCACCTCGTCGTTCGTGGTGATGAGGCCGCCGACCTGCGACCAGACGTGGCTGCCGAAGCCGACCAGCCCGCCGTGCAGGCTGTTCGGCCCGTTGTTCAGGGCGACCGTGTAGGTGTGCACCTTGCCGTCGGGCTGCATGAGCTGGAAGGTGCC
>JASHPP010000211.1 GCA_030038035.1 Trebonia sp. | reverse complement strand
GGTCTCGGTGAACGCGCGGTTGGCGACCCCTCGCGCCCAGCCCATGACCCCGCGCGAGGTGGGTGATGGCACCCCGTTCTCGTCGGGCGCCCCCGGCGCGGGCAGGGCGGCCGGCACCTTCTTGGCCTCCACGATGGCGCGCTCTTCCTCGCTCAGCGGCCGGGTCTCCTCGATGAACTCGCCGGTTGGCAGCTGCCTGATAATCCCGATCTCCAGGCCATGGCTGAGCAGCTCGGCGTCCTTGCGCTGCAGGCCGAGACAGATCCGTTTCGTGATGTAATACGCCGAGATCGGCACGACGAAGACCGCGACCCGGGCGATCCAGGTCACCGTGTACAGCGGAATATCGAACCTGTCGGCGATCACGTCGTTCGCGCCCTCGGCCCACAGGATGCCGTAGAAGCAGACCGCCGCTATGCCGACCCCGGTGCGCACCGGCGCGTTGCGCGGCCGGTCGTTGATGTGGTGCTCGCTGCGGTCGCCGGTGGCCCACTGCTCGAAGAACGGCCACAGCGCCGCGCCTGTGAAGATGAGGCCGAACGGCACCGCCGCCGGGATCAGCACGGAAAGCGACAGCGTATGCCCGAGGAAGTTGATTTCCCAGGCCGGCATCATGCGCAGCGAGCCCTCCAGGATGCCCATGTACCAGTCCGGCTGGGACGCCGACGAGATCGCCAGCGGCGTGTACGGGCCGTACAGCCAGATCGGGTTGATCTGGGCGAACGTGGAGAGCACGACCAGGGAGCCGAAGATGAAGAAGAACCACGCCTGCCCCTTGAGCAGGAAGTACGGCCAGAACGGCTGGCCGACCACGTTCTTCTCGGTGTTTCCCAGCGCCGGCATCTGCGTGTGCTTCTGGTGGAACATGATGAACAGGTGCGCGGTGATCAGGGCCAGGATCAGCCCCGGGATCAGAAACACGTGCAGGATGTACAACCGCGGCACGATCGAGCTGCCAGGGAACGCCCCGCCGAACAGGAAGAAGGCCGCGTACGTCCCGACGATCGGGATGCCCTGCAGCACGCCCTCGAAGATCCGCAGGCCGGCGCCGGACAGCTGGTCGTCGGGCAGTGAGTAGCCGAACAGCCCTTCCAGCAGGCCCAGGGTGAACAGCGCGATCCCGATCAGCCAGTTAACCTCGCGCGGCTTTCGGTACGCGCCGGTGAAGAACACGCGGAGCATGTGGGCCGTGAGCGCGACCATGAACAGGTCGGCGGCCCAGTGGTGGATCTGCCTGACCAGCAGGCCGCCGCGGATGTCGAAGGAGATGTTCAGGACCGACTGGTAGGCCTCGGACATCGTGAGGCCGTCGAGCTTGGTGTACGAGCCGTGGTACACGACGGGGTTCGTCGACGGCACGAAGAACAGCGCCAGGTAGGTCCCGGTGAGCAGCAGGATCACGAAGGACCACAGCGCGATCTCGCCCAGCATGAACGACCAGTGGTCGGGGAAGACCTTGCGCATCAGGACCCGGACGCCGCGCGCCCCGTGGAACCTGTCGTCCAGCCAGCCGCCGACGCCGGACAGAGCGGGCGGGATCTTTACTGCGTCGTCGCTCATCCGCGCTCCCAGAAGCTCGGGCCGACCGGCTGGGTGAAGTCGCTGGCCGCCGCGATGTACCCGTCGGCGTCAAGCATCAGCGGCAGCTGCGGCAGCGGGCGCGGGGCCGGGCCGAAGATCACCCAGGCGCCATTCGAGGCGTCGAACGTCGACTGGTGGCACGGGCACAGGATGTGGTGCGTGGTCTCCTCGTACAGCGCCACCGGGCAGCCGACGTGGGTGCAGATCTTCGAATACGCGACGATGTTGTCGATCGTCCAGTTCATCGACGCCACCAGGGTGCCGCCGTCGTAGCGGTCCGGCCAGCTCATCTGGCCGGGCGCGAACTTGATCAGGATGATGCCGGCCTTGGCCAGCGCGTCCGGGTCGTTCTGGTATCCCTCGGGGATCATCGTGATCATCTCGCCCGGCGTCGAGATGTCGGCGGGCGTCAGCGGCCGCAGCCCGCCGAGGGTCACGGCGCGCAGGCCCTTGCGCCACACCGTGTGCCGCAGCGACGTGCCGGGCAGCGGGCCGAGGTCGCGCAGCAGCACGAGCGGCGCAAGCGCCAGCGGGGCCGTGGCGATGAGCATCGTGCGCCGCAGCAGCGGCCGCTTGGTGACCTGGCTGACCGCCGCGCCCGCCGCGAATTCCTTCTGGAACGCCGCCCGGTCCTGCGGCGTCGACCTCAGGTCGTGCCGCTCCTCTTCGATCTCGATGTTCGGCGTCAGGTGCCGCACCCAGATCATCGACCCGGTGCCGAGCGCGAGCAGGGCTATCGACAGCGTGAGGCCGAGCGCCAGGTTCGACCGGAACACCGCGTCGACCGTGCTCGCGCCCTTCGGAATGTTGCCTATCCCGACTTCGAGCCCGACGTAGGCCGCGATGAACCCGCACCCCGCCAGGAACGCGAGCACGAACAGGACCGCCACCAGCCGTTCGGCTCGCTTGGCGTGCGCCTTGTTCACCGGGTCGGCGACGATAGGCGGCACGGCAGGCGCCTTCTCCACGTCGACCGCGACAGGGGTGGGCGACGGGGTCCCGATCACCCGGTGCGGGGGGGCCGCTCCCGGCTCCTCGAACTCGCTCATGCTCTCTCTCCCCGCTCACCTTGGCGCCAAGGCTCGCGCTCGCTCACGACCGGTGCTCCGCTTCACCCTGGACTTCACCCTGGACCGGGTCCCGGCGCTTGGCGGTGAGCCACATGGCGATGAGCACGAGGAAGCCGAGCCCGCCGAGCCAGGCCAGGAGTCCCTCTGTGACCGTGCCGGTGCGGCCGAGCGACAGGCCGCCGGGGTTGGGCTCGTTCCGGGTGTCGACGATGAACGCGATGATGTCCCGCTTCTCCTGCGGCGTGATCGTCCCGTCGCCGAAGACCGGCATGGCCTCGGGACCGGTCAGCATCGCCTCGTAGATCTGCGTGGGGGTGGACGCCGTCAGGGCCGGGGCGTCCTTGCCGTACGTCAGCGCGCCGCCCGCGCCCGCGAACCCGTGGCACTGGGCGCAGTTGGTGCTGAACAGCTCGGATCCGAGCGCGGTGTTCGCGCCGGCGGTCGACACCTGCGCCGCGTCAGGGATGGCGGGGCCGCCGCCAAGCGAGGCGATGTACGCGGCGATGTCGTAGATCTCCGCCTGCGTGAAGTCCGACGGCTTGCGCTCGTTCTCGGCGCCGAGTTCCTTGGCGGGCATGCGGCCGGTCGACATCTGGAAGTCCACCGCGGCCGCGCCGGCGCCGATCAGCGACGGCGCGGCCGCGGTGCCCTGCGCGAACAGCCCGTGGCAGGAGGAACAGCTGTCGACGAAAAGCGACCTGCCCATCGCGATGCTGGTGTCGGCCTGGGCGGGCGCGGAGGCCGACGCGCCGCCCCCGGACACGACGCTGTACAGCACGCCTACCACGACGAGGCCGCCGGCGATGGCCGCGTATCCGGCGGCCGGGTGCCTGCGCCGGGCGATGATCCAGCTCACTCGGTGTCCCCTGTCAGTGGATGAGGTAGATGGTGGTGAACAGGCCGATCCAGACGACGTCGACGAAGTGCCAGTAGTACGACACGACGATCGCGCTGATCTGCTGTTCCCTGGTGAAGCGCTTGGCGGCGTAGGTGCGCCCGAGCAGGAAGATGAACGCGATGAGCCCGCCGGTCACGTGCAGTCCGTGGAACCCGGTGGTCAGGTAGAACACCGACCCGTAGTTGCTCGACGACAGCGTCACGTCCTGGTGCCGGATCAGGTCCAGGTACTCGTACGCCTGCCCGCAGATGAAATACAGCCCCATGAGGAAGGACAGCACGTACCACTCGCGCAGTCCCCATTGCATGGGCCGGAAGATGCTCGCCGAACGCCTGATCTGGCCCCGCTCCACCGCGAACACGCCCATCTGGCAGGTGACGCTGGACAGCACGAGCACGGTCGTGTTCACGCTCGCGAGCGCCAGGTCAAGGTGGGCCTGCGGCCACGGCTGTCCCTGGCCCTTATCGACAGAACGGATCGTGAAGTACATCGCGAACAGCGCGGCGAAGAACATCAGCTCGCTGGACAGCCAGATGATGGTGCCCACGCTGACGAGATTCGGCCTGTTGGCAGGCGTGCGCGGTACCGGTGCCTGGTCTCTGACAGATGCTGTCGCCACGAACGTCATTATTACGACACCCCGTAGGGGATCTGCACCCGACCCCCGAATTTCGCCGGCACTTGCCTGGGTGCCGTCTTCAGTAAGATGCAGCCATGAACGTCGCTGTCTACAGTCACGATGCCGACACGCGGGCAGAGCTGAAGCTCGCGATCGGCCGCCGCCCGGCCCCCGACGCGCCGGACGCGGAGATCGTCGAGGTCGCCACCGCCCCCGCGCTGTTCCGGCTGCTCGACGCCGGCGCCGTTGACGTCATGGTGCTCGACGGGGAGGCGCAGCCAGCCGGCGGCATGGGCGTCTGCCGCCAGGCCAAGGACGAGATCTACGACTGCCCGCCCGCGCTGCTGGTCATCGCCCGTGCCGACGACCGCTGGCTGGCCACCTGGTCACGGGCCGATGCCGTCGTCAGCCACCCGATCGACCCTGTCGCGCTGGCCAGGGAGCTGGCCGGGCTCATGCGCTCCCGCGCCGCTGCGATCACCGCCCGGTAACAAATTCATATATATCCCGAACGGACCCCGCCTTCTCTCCCCGCCCCCGTTTCTCCCCGATAGGTGCCGCCGATGGACTCGCTGAGCTGGCCCGCACTCATCCGCGCGCTGATCGGCGGCCAGGCGCTCAGCGCCGACGAGACGGCCTGGGCGATGAACGAGATCATGGAGGGGGCGGCGACGCCTGCCCAGATCGCCGGGTTCGGCGTGGCGCTGCGGGCCAAGGGGGAGACCTCCGAGGAGATGTCCGGCCTGGCCGCCGCCATGCTTGCGCATGCCACCCCGATCACGGTCCCCGGCCCGGTCACCGACCTGGTCGGAACCGGCGGCGATGGCGCGCACACGGTCAACGTGTCCACGATGGGGACGATCGTCGCGGCGGCGGCCGGCGCCCGCATGGTCAAGCACGGGAACCGGGCCGCGTCGTCGGCGTGCGGGGCGGCGGACGTGCTCGAGGCGCTGGGCGTGGTGATCGACCTGCCGCCGGCCGCGACGCAGACGCTGTTCGGCGAGCTCGGCGTGGCCTTCCTGTTCGCCCCCCTCTACCACCCCGCGCTGCGGCACGCCGGCCCGGTGCGCCGCGACCTGGGGGTGCCGACCGCGTTCAACTACCTCGGCCCGCTGACCAATCCCGCCAAGCCCGCCGCGCTGGCGGTGGGCGTCGCGGATCCGCGGATGGGTCCGGTGCTGGCCGGCGTCCTCGCGGCGCGCGGCAACTCGGCGATCGTGTTCCACGGCGGCGGACTCGACGAGCTGTCCACGACCGGCGAGTCGTCCGTGTGGGTCGTCGCCGGCGGGACCGTGTCGGCGGCCGAATTCGACCCGCTGCCGCTGGGGCTGCCCCGGGCGTCGCTCGCCGACCTGCGCGGTGGCGACGCGGCGCACAACGCGGCCGTGGTCCGCTCGGTGCTGTCCGGCGAGCCCGGTCCGGTTCGCGACATCGTCCTGCTCAACGCCGCCGCCGCCCTGGCGGCCGCCGAAGGACTGCCCTTCGTGCCGTCCGCCCCCGCCGCGGGCTCTCCTTCCGTGTCTTCTTCCGCGCCGTCCGCGCCGCTCACCTCCGACGCCCCACCGGCCCCAGGTTCCTCTGCCGTCGCCGACGCGCTAGCCAAGGCGCTGGCCGACGGCCTGGCCCGTGCCGCCGAAGCGATCGACTCCGGCGCCGCGCGCCAGCTCCTCACCCGCTGGTCCGAGACCAGCCAGCGCCTGGCCGCCGCCCCCCGCCCCCGTCCTGCCCCCGCTGCCCCGCTGCCGCCTGCCTGACGGCCGCCCCGACGCCGCCTGCCTGCCGCCTGCCTGACGGCCGCCCCGACGCGAACCTCATACGTCACAGGAGCCACTGGCCTGCGACTTGGCACACTCCATGACCTTTTGTCGTCCGTTATGCCCGATTTGTCCATGCACAGAGTGTCCAAAGTGGCACTTGTGGGACTCGCGGTGCGTAAGTGAAATGGGTAAGGGAGCCGCGTCGCGCCACCCGCCCCGCGCGACGGCGTGCGCTCGTCAGGCGTCGGCGAGGCCGATGGAGAACGCGGCCTCGAGGTCGTGCCGGGAGTACGTACGGAACGCGATGTGCGTCTGGGTCGCGGTGATGCCGGGCACCTTGTTGAGCCCGCCGGGGATCACGTCGGCGAGTTCATCGTGCGCCCGCACCCGGACGATGGCCACCAGGTCGTAGTCACCGGTGATCGAATAGACCTCGCTCACCGCCGGGATCTGCGCGATGACTTCGGCGACCTCGGGAATGCGCGCAATCTCGGCCTTGATCAAGACGATGGCGGTGACCACTGGCTGCCTCCCGGTGTTCGTTGGGCGCGGCTCACCATCCGGTCGCGCGGCGCGCCGTGACCGTCCGGTAACGCGGCCACCTTATCTCTCCGCCAGCGCAACAGCGTGCGCAGCGCCCGCGCCCGCCGGCGGCGCCACCTCCGCCCCTCCGCCTGAGCCGCCTGAGCCGCCTGAGCCGCCTGCGCGGCCGCCGCTTCGGCTTCCCGGTCGGCGAGCCACGCCGTCAGCTCGCCGAGCGTGTAGATCTCCCGGTCGGCCAGCCGCCGCAGCAGTTGCCACAGCACGGCCGCCGTGGCCCGCGCGTCGGCGAGCGCCCGGTGCGATGGCTGTTCCGTGGCGCCGAAGTAATCGGCGAGCGTCGCCAGCTTGCAGTCAGGCACCTCCCCCGGGGTGGCCATCAGCTGCCTGGCGAGCCGCACCGTGTCCAGCACCTCGAAGCCGGGCCAGGGCAGGCCGGCGGCGGCGCACGCCGCGGTCAGGAACCCGAGGTCGAACCGGGCGTTGTGCGCCGCGAGCACGGCCCCCTGCGCGAACGCGAGCAAGCCGGGCAGGACGGCGCCGGCCGGCGGTGCGACGGCCAGCATCTGGTCGCTGATCCCGGTGAGCTCGGTGATCGGCCCGGGCACCGGCGTACCCGGGTTGACCAGCGACGCGAACTCCGCGACAACCTGGCCGCGGCGCAGCAGGACAGCGCCGATCTCCGTGATGCCCGCCTCGCCTGGCGACCAGCCGGTCGTCTCGACGTCGACCACCGCGAAGTCAAGGTCGCACAGCCGGAGGCTGGCGCTGTCCGGCGCGCGCGACCCGCTGCGGCTGTCTGTCACGTTCACCACGGTAAGCCGGGCCACCGACATTCCGGCCACCCGGAATGTCAGTGGCCGGCTCTACGGTGTGTGCTATCGGTCACGGCAACGCATTGCCGGGCATGAGCCACGAGGAGACTGAAATGATTATCGACTGCGGCCGGTGCGAGGCGCGCGGCCCCGCCTGCGGCAACTGCGCCGTGGCGGTCATCGTCGCCCAGCAGCCCGAGCTCGGCCCCGCGGAGCTGCGGGCACTGGCCGTGCTCGCCAACGCGGGGATGATCCCGCCGCTGCGATACGCGCCGCGCATGGCGAAAGCCTCGTGAAACCGCACAAAGGCAGCTGATTATACGGGACCATTCCTCGTCGCTCAGCGTGAATCGGATACCCGTAACCGGAACGTCGGGATTGCTGGAATCGGTTGAAGCCCTCCGGCTTACTCAATAGCCTAGCCACAGTTTGAAAACGCGTCTTTCTGCAGTCACTACACACGGTGACAGCGGATCCGCTATTGTCCGGGCTAGGAGTCCTGTCCGGCCGGCGCACGGTGAAGGAGCGTGGCAGTCACGTTGCGTACGCGGCTTACGACCTATGTGTCAAAAGCACGGCGAGGCGTCGTGGTTGGCGTCACTTTCCTGGTGGCCGGCGGGCTCGCTGCCGGGGTCTCCCAGGTCGCCGGGGCGGAGCCGAAGCCGACGATCAGCCAGGTGCAGGCGCGGATCAATACGCTCACCGCGCAATTCAACAAGGCTGTCGAGCAATATGACGAGGTGGCGCAGGAGCTGAGCGCCGCCAAGTCCAGGCTCAGCCAGGTGAACAAGGAGATCGTCACCGCGCAGGCCAAGTACGACGCGGCGCGGGTCCAGGTCGTGCAGATCGCCGACGCCGCCTACGAGGATTCCGCCTCCACGTCGCTGGCCGGCCTGCTCACCTCGAACGACCCGACCACGGTGCTGTCCGAGGCGTCGATGGTCATGCAGCTGACCGGCGAGCGGAACCTGGAGACAGAGAACTTCCTCGCCGACGCGCAGGAACTCGGCGCGGTCCAGGCCGAACAGGAGCGCACCGAGTACGGCATCAGCCAGCTTGCCGCCCAGCGGGCGGCCACCAAGGACTCGATCGCCAAGCTGCTCAACAGCGAGAAGGCGACGCTCGCCACGCTGACCGCGCAGCAGCAGGCGGCGGTGGAGCAGAACTCACTCGGCGGGGCCGACGGCTCGGCCAGCCCCGAGCAGTACACCGGGCCGACCGGCACGCAGGCGGACACCGCGGTCGCCTACGCCTACGCCCAGCTCGGCTGCCCCTACGTCTACGGCGGGACGGGACCGTGCGATCTCGGCTTCGACTGCTCCGGCCTGGTGATGCAGGCCTGGGCGGCGGCTGGCGTCACGATCCCGCGCGACACCTACGAGCAGTGGGCCGCGCTGCCGCACATCTCGCTGTCGTCGATCGAGCCAGGAGACCTGCTGTACTACAACGGCATCGGGCACGTCGCGATGTACGTCGGCGACGGGTACATCATCGACTCGCCGCAACCGGGCATGGACGTGGAGAAAATACCCATGGACACGCCCTGGTACGCGGACAATTTCGACGGTGCCGCCCGCCCCTGACGCCCGATGGGATGACGCCCCCTATACTCAGGGGCGCCATGCGCCGCACGCTGATCGTCACTAACGACTTCCCGCCCAGGCAGGGCGGCATCCAGTCGTTCGTGCACGCGCTGGCCCTGCGGCTGCCGCCCGACCTGCTGACCGTCTACGCCCCGAAGTGGGACGGCGCGGCCGAGTTCGACGCCAGGCAGCCGTTCGAGGTGGTCAGGCACCCGACGTCGCTGATGGTCCCCGAGCCGTCGGTCATCCGCCGTGCGGTCGCGATCGCCAGGGCAAGGCAAGCGCGGGCCGTGGTCTTCGGGGCCGCCGCCCCGCTCGGCCTGATCACCCCGGCGCTGCGGCGCGCCGGGGTGGAGCGGGCCGTGGCGATCACGCACGGGCACGAGGCCGGCTGGGCGGCGCTGCCCGGCGCCCGGAACCTGCTGCGCCGCATCGGCGAGGAGACCGACGTGGTCACCTACCTCGGGGAGTACTTCCGGGTCCGGCTCTCCCGCGCGCTCACCCCGGCGGCCGCCGCCCGCATGACCCAGCTCCACCCGGGCGTCGACGCGGCGCAGTTCAGCCCCGACCCGCGAGCCCGCGACGCGATCAGGGAGCGCTACGGCCTCGCCGGCCGCCCGGTCGTGGTCTGCGTGTCCCGCCTGGTGCGCCGCAAGGGCCAGGACACGCTGCTCAAGGCATGGCCGCAGGTGCGGCGGAAGGTCCCCGACGCCGCCCTGCTCATCGTCGGCGACGGGCCGTACTCCGCTCACCTCCATCATTTGGCCGAACGTTCCCGGCTTGCTCCCTCGGTCCGCTTCACCGGCGCGGTCCCCGCCGCCGAGCTCGCGGCCCACTACGCGGCCGGTGACGTGTTCGCCATGCCGTGCCGGACCAGGCGCGGCGGGCTGGACGTGGAGGGCCTCGGCATCGTCTACCTGGAGGCGTCGGCGGCCGGGCTGCCCGTGGTCGGCGGCGATTCCGGCGGCGCGCCCGACGCGATCCTCGC
>JASHPP010000210.1 GCA_030038035.1 Trebonia sp. | reverse complement strand
CTCGACCCGGAGATCATCCTCCAGGCCTCGGTGGCCGCCGACGCGGCGATCGTCCGCGCGGTGAAGGACAAGCACCCCGGCGTCACCGTCGGCATGCACATCTGCCGGGGCAACAACCGCAGCGCCTACATGGCCAAGGGCGGCTACGAGCCGGTGGCCGAGCGGCTGTTCGGGGGGGTGGACGTGGACCGGTTCCTGCTTGAGTACGACACCGACCGGGCGGGCGGCTTCGAGCCGCTGCGGTTCGTCCGCCCCGGCACGGTCGTGGTGCTCGGGCTGATCTCCTCCAAGGTGCCTGAGCTCGAGTCGCAGGACGGCCTGCGGCGCCGGATCGACGAGGCCGCCAGGTACGTGCCCCTGGAGGACCTGGCGATCAGCCCGCAGTGCGGGTTCGCCTCAACGTCGGCGGGCAACGTGCTCACCGTCGACGAGGAAAAGCGCAAGCTCGAGCTGGTGGCGGACACCGCTCAGCGGGTCTGGGGGTAGCCCGACGGCCCCCGGCTGTCGGTCAGCCGCCGGAAGCACTCCTTCGCCCCGTCCGGCCCTGTCACGTAGAACGTCCAGGGCGCGGTCTCCCGCGCGATCGCCGCCTCGCAGACCAAGCGGAAGATGTAGGCGTCCGCCGCGCTGATCACCGGGGGCGCGGGCCTGCGCAGGATGACAAGCGCCTGCTCGTCCTCGTGGCTCAGCGGATAGGTCAGGCACACGGCGGCTCTCTTGCAAAGGTCCGCGATGTCCTGCCGGTCGGGCATGTCAAGCCGGTCGTCGATCGGCAGCACCGCGTGCGTCCAGGTCCCCCGCTTGCCCAGGAAGATCACCCACAGGCTGCGGCTGCGGGCCGCCCCTGCCTGGAACGGGAGGATCCCGAGGCGCCGCGGCACGTCGAGGCGTGCCGCGGCGATCTGAGCTTCGGTGAGCGCCGGGGCGCCCCGGGCGCTGGCCGAGTCAAGGGTGTCCACGGTCGCAGTGTCGCACCAGGCACCGACAAAAGGCGGCAGGGCGCGCGGGGCCGCCCAGCCCCTTCAGTACAGGCCGACGATGTTGCCGTCGTCGTCTAGGTCGATGTTGATGGCGGCGGGCTTGCTCGCCAGGCCGGGCATGGTGCGCATGTCGCCGCAGATCGGGTAGACGAAGCCGGCGCCGACGCTCGCGCGGACCTCCCGGACGGGGAGGCGGAAGCCGGTCGGGGCGCCCTTCAGGTTGCCGTCGTGGGACAGGCTGTACTGGCTCTTGGCGACGCAGACCGGCAGGCTGCCGAAGCCGTTCTTCTCGTACCCGTCGAGCTGCCGGTCCGCCAGCGGGGTGTAGTCCACGCCGTCGGCGCCGTAGATCTTGGTGGCGAGGGCCTCGATCTTCTCCTTGAGCGTGGCCTCGGACGGGTAGAGGAAGTGGAAGTCGTTCGGCTTGGCGGCCACCTCGGCGACCGCCTCGGCGATCTCGGTCGCGCCGCGGCCGCCGTCGGCGAAGTGCGTGCCGACCGCCGACTTGACGCCCATGGACGCGGCGAGCTCGTGGATCGCGGCGAGCTCGGACGGGAAGTCGGTCGGCATCGAGTTGATCGCGACCACCGGCTCGACGCCGTGCGCCCGGATGTTCTCAAGCTGCTTGCGCAGGTTCGCCGCGCCGACCGCCACGTCCTCCGGGTTCTCCTTGAGCATCTGCTCGGGCAGCGGGCGGCCGGCGACCACGCGGTACTTGCCTGAGTGCGCCTTGAGCCCGCGGACGGTGGCGACGACCACCGCGGCGTCCGGCCTGAGGCCGGAGACGCGGCACTTGATGTTGAAGAACCGCTCGGCGCCCATGTCCGCGCCGAACCCGGCCTCGGTGACGAGGAAGTCGCCGGTGTGGATGCCGATCAGGTCGGCCACCACGGAGGAGTTGCCGTGCGCGATGTTGCCGAACGGGCCGGCGTGCACGAAGACCGGGGTGTTCTCCAGCGTCTGCAGCAGGTTCGGCTTGAGCGCCTCGCGCATGATCACGGCCGCGGCGCCGGCCGCCTTCAGCTGCTCGGCGGTGACCGGCTCGCCGGACTTCGTGTAGCCCACCACGATGCGGCCCAGTCGCGCGCGCAGGTCCTTGAGGTCCTTGGACAGCGCAAGAACGGCCATCACCTCCGAGGCGGCGGTGATGTCGAAACCCGCCTGCCGCGGCACGCCGTCGCCGGCCGCGCCAAGGCCGATCACGATGTTGCGCAGCGCGCGGTCGTTGACGTCGATCACTCGCTTCCAGGTGATCTGGTTCAGGTCGAGGCCGAACTCGTTGCCCATGTACAGGCTGTTGTCCACCATCGCGGCGATCTGGTTGTGCGCCGCCGTGACCGCGTGCATGTCGCCGGTCAGGTGCAGGTTCAGCAGCTCGAACGGGACCGCCTGGGAGTATCCGCCGCCTGCCGCGCCGCCCTTGATGCCGAACGTCGGGCCCATCGACGCCTGCCGGATCGAGATCGTGGCGCGCTTGCCGATGTGCCTGAAGGCCTGGCCAAGTCCGATCGTGGTCGTGGTCTTGCCTTCCCCGAGCGGCGTCGGGGTGATCGCGGTGACGACCACGTACTTGGCCGTCGGCCGGTCCGCGAGCTCGGAGATGGCTCGCAGGTCAATCTTGGCGACGTGCTCGCCGTGCATTTCCGTCAGCCACGGTGGGATGCCGATGTCCTCGGCGATCTCGGCGATAGGCTTGAGCGTGGCCTGACGTGCGATCTCCAGGGCAGTGGGCATCGACATTGCGGTTGGACCTCCGGGCAGGCAGGAAGGAACGTTCCTGAGCCGATTGTTTCGCTGCTGCCTGGTCAGCCGTCCATGGGGCAGAGGCCAAAAACACACCGCGGGTTTCTGCGGTCGTCAATATTGAAACTTCGAATAAAACGAGCCTTTGCGCGAAGCCACTGATGGCCGCGATTAATGTTATTAATACCGCACAAACGGCAGGCGCGCGAGGGGGTGGCAGCCGGAGCCGGCGGGCCGGTCCTGGCACGCTCACATGGAGGCGGACGGGCGATGAGGCTGCGGGGTGCCGTGCTCGCGACGGCCGTGCTTGGCGCGGCGCTCGCGGCGGTCGGGGTCAGCGCGGCCGGGGCGTCAGGGGCGGCTGGGGCGGCTGGGAACCCGTTGGTCACGATCCGCGCGATCGACCGGGCGGGCAAGCCGGTCGCGGTCACCGCGTCGCTGCAGAGCCTGGTCATCGCCGGCGGCGTCGACGACACGCTCACCAGCGCGCACCCGACCCGCGTGCCGCCCGGCACCTACAACATCGCCGCCTGGGTCTGGGAGCCGGGCAAAACGGCGGCCACCCTGGTGGACAGGGAGGTCAAGATCACCGCGAACGCGACGGTCACCTTCGACGCCCGGCCGGGCCGCCTGATCCGGTTCACCGTCAACGACTCCACGGTCACCCAGGACTACGTGGCGGCCGAGCCGTTCGCGCCGGACGGTTACGACGCGTTCGACGGGTCCCGCGCCACCCCCGCCGGGGCGACCTACGCCGTCCCCGGCGCGCTGCCGCCCGGCTACTACCTCTACCTCGAGGCCGCCATGATCCGGCCGCACGACGACCTCAGCCCGGTCGAGTACCGGCTCGTGCGGCTGATCAAGGGCACCATTCCCACGGACCTGACGTTCGCGAGCGACCGGGCGGAACTGGCCAGCGACGACGTCACGCTGAAGGCCGTCGACCCCGGCGCGGTCGGCGGCGTGGGCTTCGCGGCGCTGGCGCCCGGCGCGTCCTACGACCTGCCATCCGGCGTGGTGGGCCAGTGGGCGACGCCTCCGTTCAGCGTCGAGTTCTACTTCACGCCGGGGTACCAATGGCAGGCATGCGTGTTCTACGGCCCGCAGGGCTGCGATATCGATGACCTGAACAACCTGCCGGTGTTCGGCGTCCACCACTACGCGCAGACGTTCGGCAGCGCGGTGTTCGGGCCCTCCCCGCAGGTCGGCGCCGTCGTGTCGGGAAACCAGCTGCAGGTCGGGACGGACGGCGGCGGGCTGCTCGTCGACCCCACCCAGGAGCTCGACACCTCCTACGGGCTGCCGGTCAGCGCCGAGCAGACCTGGCTGTACGAGGGCAAGAAGCTGCTCGCGCGGGGCAGCGGCGATGTCTCGGCGACGATCTCCGCGGCGCCGCACTGGTACACCATGCGGATTCAGGCGAGCCGGGGCGCCGGGGCGACGCTGTCGCGGTCGGTCGCGCTGTACTACAACTTCCGTACCCAGGCCGGCCACGACTCACCGGACGCGTTCTGGCCGCGGGTCATCCCCAGCGGCCTGTCGGAGCGCAACGCGGCCCGGAGCGGCACCAGGACCACGGTGCCGATCTGGTTCTCCGATCTGGGCGGCGACATCGTGGCGCATGGCGTCAAGGCCTGGGTGTCGGTCAACGGCGGCGCCACGTGGCGCGCGCTGCGGGTGAGCGGAAGCGGCTACCGGTGGACCGTCGTGGTGGCCAACCCGGCCAAGGCCGGCTACGTCTCGCTGCGGGTGCAGGGCACGGATTCGGCCGGGGACACGGTCGCCGTGACGACGGTCGACGCCTACGCGGTGAGCTAGCTCGCATCGCTGCGCTGTCGCCAGTCCGGCGCGCGATGCCTGGTCGGGAGGCTAGTCTGGTCGCTCGGTGGTCATAGCAGGCGCAATCGACGCGGTATCACCAGGCGCCACTGCTCGTTCGGTATATATGCCTTGGATCTCCCCCACGCCAGAAAGGGAGCCTGACTGATGTCGCACCTCACCTACGCCGAGGCGGTAGTTACCGGCCTCATCCAGGGGGTGACCGAACTCTTTCCGGTGTCGAGCCTCGGGCACAACGTCCTGCTGCCTGCGCTGATCGGCGGGCAGTGGGCCAAGGACCTGAGCGTGTCCGCGCCAGGGTCGCCGTACCTGGCGTTCATCGTCGGGCTGCACGTCGCGACCGCGCTCGCGATGATCGCCTACTTCTGGCGCGACTGGCTGCGGATCGTGCGCGGCTTCTGGTCTTCGGTGCGGCGGCGGGAGATCGTGACCTCCGACCAGCGGCTGGCGTGGATGATCGTGCTCGCGACGATCCCGGTGGGCATCGCAGGCGCGGCGCTGCAGACGGTGTTCACCAAGGTGTTCGCCAGGCCGGAGCTGACCGCGCTTTTCCTTGCCGCCAACGGGCTGGTGCTGCTGTACAGCGAGCGGCAGCGGCGGGCGCGGGCCGGGGCTTCCGCTGGGGCCGGCGCGGCGGTCAGCGGGGGTGCGGCCGTGCCGGTCTCCTCCGGTTCCCCTGCCGCCTCGGCCGGGGGGCCGCCACCGGAGTTCTGGGGCCCGGATTCGGCGCAAGCCGGTGCGGGGGACGGCGGTCCGTGGGACGGCGGCGCGGGAGACGGCGGCGCGGGAGACGGCGCGTGGAACGGCGGGCCGGCCCCCGGCGGCTACGACGGGTACCGGCAGCAGCCGTGGCAGCAGCAGTGGCAGCAGCAGCAGTGGCAGGCACCCGATCCGTGGTCCGGGCAGGACGACTGGCCCTACAGCCGGCCGGGCGGGGCCGCGCCGCGGGCCGCCAATCGGACGCCTGCCGCGCAGCCGGCCGACACCGATCGGGCGGTGGCCGCGGACCGGCGGCTGTCCAGGATGGGTTACGGGCGGGCTATCCTCGTCGGCTCCGCGCAGATCCTGGCGCTGCTGCCCGGCATCAGCCGGGACGGCATCGTCACGGTCGCGGGCATGGGCCGCGGGCTGAACCGCGAGGACGCGGTCCGGTTCTCGTTCCTGCTGTCCGCGCCGGTGATCCTGGCCGCTGGCCTGCTGAAGGTCCATGACCTGTTCGGCCCGCTGGGGACGGGCATCCACGGGCCCGTGCTGGTTGGCAGCCTGCTGTCCTTCGTGGGCGCCTACCTGTCGGTCCGGTTCCTGACCAGGTACTTCAGCGAGTCGCGGTCGCTCAACCCGTTCGGCATCTACTGCCTAGCGGCGGGAATCCTCAGCTTCGCGTACCTGGCGATCAGGTAACCCGCCGAGGCGGACGACGGCGGGGCCGCAGGGGTGCCGTCAGCGCCGCCGTTACGCGGCAGTGCGGTCTTCCGCCGGGGGTTCGTGCAGCAGGGGGCCCGACGTCCTGGCGAGGAACTCGGCGTAGCTGTCCGGCGGCTCATCGGGCCTGACCAGGTAGTTGTCCGGCGCGACACGCAGCACGGTCGCCCGGCGCTGAGCCTCGTTCATCTCGGCGAGCACGGCCGCGATCCGGCCGGCCAGCCGCCGGAACCGATCTGTGTTCATTCTGCTGCCTCCTGTCCGCGTGGTTGCCGACGCCGCACTTACAGGCTGGCCGTAAGCCCCTGATCAGCACATCGGGAGAATTGCCTAAACATGCGGGCAGCCCGGGCTTAGCCCGCGGCCTGCGCAGCGGCCTGCCGCCCTCGCGGGTAAGAGCGTCAGTGACCGGACTCGCTGGGGGTTTTCCGCCGCGATCCACGCGTCGATGCGCTGCCACCAGTCGTACAGCCAGGCGGCCTGGGCCTGGCGAGGCGCCGCGCGCGGCACCTCGCCTGCCGGGACCCGCCACCAGCGCGCCCGCACCGTGAGGTCGGCCGACAGTCCCCGCCAGACGTCGCGGACGCTGACCAGCGTGTCCAGGCCCGTGTGGGCGACGAAGACAACGTCCGCGGACGGGCAGGCGGCGATCGCGGCGAACGCCCCGCTGACGCGAGGAGCGAGCACGTTGGGCATCGCCACGGCTCGTTCGGCCAAATTTTCAAGACCCCGCCGCCGCAGCCGGTCGATCGCGTGCCGCCAGCGAAGCGGCGTCCAGTTGCCGCCTTCCGGGAAGATGACGAGCGCGCCCCGCTGGTCGAGCCCTGCTGCCAGCCGCCTGATCTGCTCGGTGTGGTGCCTGGATCCGGCTCTCGTTTCCGGCCGGCGGCGGTGGACGAACGCGTTGGGCACCCGGTTGGCCAGCACGTCGAGGCTCGGGTCCAGCTGCAGCGTGGCCTTCATCACCACGCGCGGACGCCGCCCGCACGCGGCGACCAGGTGGTGGACGAGCAGCAGCGAGTCGCCCGGGCCGGCGTGGCGGCTGCACACGATGACCGGGCGGCCGGTGAGAGCGACCGCGTCGAGCGGGGCGGCGACCTCGACCCGCAGCCCGCACGTGCGCTGGGCGGCGCGGTACATCAGGTCGAGGAACCAGCGCATCACCCCGTAGTGGCGGCTCTGATACGGCTCGGTGTCCAGCCGCCCGCCGAAGCCGCTCACCAGCCACAGGCAGCCGAAAACCGTCAGTGCGGCGGTTTCGCCGAGGAACCACACGAGCGCGAAGCAGACCACCCGCAGCACCCGCATCCGTTTCGGACGGCGCCCAGGGCGTCCGGGGCCCCCAAGGCGTCCGGGGCCCCCGGGGCTTGCGCAGCGCCTGACCAGCCTGAGCGCCGCGCTGAGCAGGGCCACGGGCGGCGCGAGCACGGCCAGGGCGGCGGCCATCACGACGACGAGCGGCGCGAACACCAGACGTCGGACTACCCTGGGCGGAAGCATCGGCGCCTCCCTAAGGTCATCGGCTCCCCGAGATAGTCATCAGCTCCCCGGGCTTCCCCCCTGCCGGGCGAGGTAGTTCGCTGATGCTGCATACGAGCGGTCAATGCTTGTACTAACCGTTTTCCTGCTGCGATAACGGAATTGGCGCAACCCAGGCGGAAGCTGGTCCCCTCCGGTGGGCAGCACATGCGCCTGGACGTCGGGCGGCAGCGCCGACATCTCCTCGTGAAACCTGTGCCTGCGCGCGATCTCGAACGCGACAAGACCCACCTCCCAGGGCCGGGTCGGGACGCTGAGCGGGCTCTCGATCCGTCCGGCGTGCAGCACGTAGACGGTGCGGGCGCCGAGCGCGATCGCGCGGCCGACCGGAATCGAGTCGACGAGCCCGCCGTCGAAGTAGTGGCTGCCATCGATCTCGACCGGCGGCAGCAGGCCGGGCACGGCGCACGAGGCCATGACGGCCGGGATGAGCGGGCCGTTGGTGAACCAGCGCGCCGCCGCGTCCTCGATGCTCGCGGCGACGCAGTGGAACGGAAGCTCGAGGTCTGTGAAATCCCTGGCCGGGAGCTTGTCGGCGAGCAGCTTCCGCAACGGCTCGATCGCGTGTAGGTGGGTGCCTGACCGCATCAGCCGGACCGCGCGCTCCAGCACGGTCTCGCTGAACACCGTCCGCAGCGACTCGCCGCGCCACAGGTCGGTGAGCCGTTCCGCCGCCCCGCCAGGATCGGCGGCGACGAAGGCGCCGTTGACCGCGCCGATCGAGGTGCCGACGACGATGTCGGGGCGTATTTTCGCCTCCGCGAGCGCCCGGAGCATGCCGACTTCGTGCGCGCCGAGCAGCCCGCCGCCGCCGAGCACGAAAGCAGTCGTCACGTATGGCAGGCTAGCTCCTCGCCCTCCTCTCCCGGGCCTTGCCCGGGCCTCTCCCGGGCCTTGCCCGGGCCTCTGCCGGGCCTTGCCCGGGCCTCTGCCCGGGCGTTACCCGGGCATGGAAGGCCGCGCGGTTGGGCAGGGCGCCCCCGGAGAAGCTGGCGTACGTGGTCGCCTTCGACCGCGCCGCGCGGCAGCCGGACGCGCTGGTCGTGCTCGACGCCGACCCGGCGTCGGCGGAATACGGCAAGGTCGCAGGCTGGGCCGACCTGCCGAGCAGCGGGAACGAGCCGCACCACTTCGGCTGGAACGCCTGCAGCAGCGCGTTCGCGCACGCCGGGCACCACGCCGACGGGCTGCAGCGCCGGTACCTGCTGCTGCCCGGGCTGCGGTCGTCGCAGATCCACGTCTAGCCGTTCGGCGCCGTGCCGGCGCTCGTCACCGACATCAACCTGTCGGTGGACGAAAAGTTCCTCTACGTCTCCTGCTGGGGCACCGGCGAGCTCAAGCAGTACGACGTCAGCGACACCTTGCACCCGCGAGAGGCTGGCTCGGTCCGGCTCGGCGGCATCGTGGGACGGGCCGCCCACCCCGCCGCGCCGGGCTCGCCGCTGGCAGGCGGCCCGCAGATGGTCGAGATCAGCCGGGACGGCAAGCGGATCTACCTGACCAACTCGCTGTACGGGTCCTGGGACGACCACTACCCGGACGGCGTCGGCGCCTGGTTCGCCAAGATCGACACCGACCCGGCCGCGGGCGGCGGGCTTCGCATCGACGAGAAGTTCTTCCCGCACGGGGCAGACTTCCGCGGCCTGCGGGTGCACCAGGTGCGACTGCAGGGCGGCGACTCCTCGTCCGACTCCTACTGCTACCGGTCGTAAAGCAGTCCCAGCCCGCTCCGCCGCGGTATAACCGACGCGTGAATGATCCGCGGGCGTCGCCCGCGCAGGCGTGGGCCAGGCTCGAAACCGGCAACCGGCACTGGGCCGACGGGCACCTGGTGCACCCCGACCAGGATGCGGCCCGCCGGGAGCGGGTGGCGGCCCGGCAGGACCCGTTCGCCACCATCGTGTCGTGCATTGACTCGCGGCTGCCGCCCGAGACCGTCTTCGACCAGGGGATCGGTGACCTGTTCGCTGTCCGCACCGGCGCGCAGACAATCGACGGCCTGGTCACCGCGTCCATCGAATACGGTCCGCTGGA
>JASHPP010000209.1 GCA_030038035.1 Trebonia sp. | reverse complement strand
CCGTACCGGGTGCCCGGACTCCTGCGCTGGTGGGATGGGTCGAGGTGGACCCACCACACCCATCAGGGCGACGGGACGGATGACGCGGACGGGAACGGGGCCGACGCGGTCCAGGCCACGACCGTGCAGCCGACGGTCCAGCCGTCAGCGGTCCAGCCCACGACCGTCCAGCCCACGACCGTCCAGCCCACGACCGTCCAGCCGACGATCAAGCCGTCAGCGGTCCAGCCGACGAGCGTGCAGCCAGCGGCACAGCCCACCACGGTCCAGCCCACCACGGTCCAGCCCACCACGGTCCAGCCCGGCGCTGGGCTGCCGGCCGTCATGCCGCCGCAGGGACCGGACGCCAACGGCACCAAGGTGCTCTTTCTCGGCGACGATGCGTGGACCACACCCGGTACCCCGGGGCGCGGCGGGCCAGGCGACCGCTACGGCTACGCGCGCGCGCAACGGCGCCGCCGGATGTGGGTGGCGGGCGGCCTCGCGGGCTGCACCGTGGCCGCGCTCGCCGCGGTCACGCTGATCCTCACCGTCTTCGGCCGGACCCCGGCGACGACGCCGGCGGCCGACAAGACCCCGGCGACCCCGACCGTCGCGCGCACGACGCCACCGCCCTCGCCCTCCCCGTCACCCTCGGCCAGCCCGTCCTTCTCGACGATCGTCGACGGCCAGTCGGGGCTGTCCTATGCCCAGCTTCCCTCCCCGTGGCAGCCCAACTGCCCCAGCGGCCTGAACGGCCAGTCGTTCACCTGGACGGCCGGCGAGTTCGCCATCGCCGGGCAGATCAACGGCGGCCAGCAGACGTGGTACGGCGTCGCGTGCTCGGGGCCGCTGCCACAGCAATACGGCTACAGCGGCGTGGCGGACCTGGACAACGTCACGACCAACCTGGTGACCACGTTCGAGAACACGTACTACAGCGCGCTGCAGCCCAGCTTCCAGACCGAGCTCAGCCAGCCGGTCATGGTCAGCGGGCACGCCGGCTGGGAGATCAAGTTCCTGGTGACCTACCCGAACGCGCAGGCCCAGGGGCTGGCGTGGAGCAATGAGCTTGCCGCGGTCGTGGTCGCCGACCTGGGGAGCGGGGTCGCGCCCGCGGTGTTCTACACTTCCATCCCCGGCAACCGCGGGGAGGGCAACGTGGACACGCTCGTGTCCTCGCTCCAGGTGAGCGTCCCGCCGCAACCGGGCGGCGGCGGCTCGCCGGGCGACGGCTCGCCGGGCGACGACGGCTCGCCGCCGGCGGGCTCGCCTAACCCGTGACTCAATCGCCTGACCCGTGACTTAGGAGTTCACGGGGAAGCCGAGGTTCACACCGCCGTGGCTCGGGTCCAGCCACCGTGAGGTGACGACCTTCCCGCGGGTGTAGAAGTGCACGCCTTCGGTGCCATGCACGTGCGTGTCGCCGAACAGCGACGCCTTCCACCCGCCGAACGAGTAGTACGCCATCGGCACAGGGATCGGCACGTTGACGCCGACCATGCCGATCTCGGCTTCGGACACGAACCGGCGGGCGGCTCCCCCGTCGCAGGTGAAGATCGCCACGCCGTTGCCGTACGGGCTGGAGTTGACCAGGCGGACGGCTGCCTCATAGGACGGCACGCGCAGCACCGACAGCACCGGCCCGAAGATCTCGTCGGCGTAGCAGCTCATCGCCGGCGTGACGTGGTCCAGGACGCTCGGCCCGAGCCAGAAACCGTCCGACGAGCCGCCGATCACCGGGTGCACCCGGCCGTCGACCGCGAGCGTCGCGCCCTGCGCCACACCCGAGTCCAGGTAGGACGCGACCCGCTCCCTGTGCGGCCTGGTCACCAGCGGCCCCATCTCGGACCGTTCGTCGCTGCCGGGGCCGACGCGCAGCGCGCCGACCCGCTCCCTGATCCGCGCGACCAGGTCATCGCCGATCGGGTCCACCGCCACCAGCGCCGAGATCGCCATGCACCGCTCCCCCGCCGAGCCGAACCCGGCGGAAACGGCGGCGTCGGCGGCCCGGTCAAGGTCCGCGTCGGGCAGCACGACCATGTGGTTCTTCGCGCCGCCGAGCGCCTGCACCCGCTTGCCGTTGCCCGTGCCCGTCTCGTAGACGTGGCGGGCGATCGGCGTGGAGCCGACGAAGCTGATCGCGGCGACGTCCGGGTGGGTGAGCAGCCCGTCGACCGCGTCCTTGTCGCCGTGCAGCACGTTGAACACGCCGTCCGGCAGCCCGGCCTCGGCCCACAGCTGGGCGAGCAGCAGCGACGCCGACGGGTCCTTCTCCGATGGCTTGAGCACGAACGTGTTGCCGCAGGCGATCGCCAGCGGGAACATCCACATCGGCACCATGGCCGGGAAGTTGAACGGCGTGATGCCCGCGACCACCCCGACCGGCTGCCTGATCGAGTACGAGTCCACGCCGGTGGACACGTTCTCGGAGAAGCCGCCCTTGAGCAGGTGCGGAACGCCGCACGCGAACTCGACGACCTCAACGCCGCGGGCTACCTCGCCCGCGGCGTCGGCGGGCACCTTGCCGTGCTCGGCGGTGATGAGCTTCGCGAGCTCGCCCGCGTGCTGCCTGACGAGCTCGCGGAACGCGAACAGGAGCTGCGATCGCCTGGCCAGCGACACGCGCCGCCAGGACGGCAGCGCCTGCGCGGCGGCCGCCACGGCGGCGTCGACCTCGCCGGCCCCGGCGAAGTCGACGGACCCCGTGACCTGCCCGGTCGCGGGGTCGTAGACGTCACCCTGCCGCTGCGCCTGGCCCGTCCAGGGCTTGCCGTTGATCCAGTGCGTAATGTGCTTGACTGCCTTGTCCATTGCCCTTGCCAGTGCCGTTGCCTACCGCCGAATTACCCCGCAGCCTCCGTGTCGACCGCGCGCAGCGCGTCTACGAGCAGGCCAAGCCCTTCCCTGGCCTCGGCCACGCTGATCGTCAGCGGCGGCGCCATCCGCAGCGTCGCGCCGTACAGGCCGCCCTTGCCGACCAGCAGCCCGCGTTCGCGGGTCGCCTCAAGCGCCTTACCGGCCAGCTTCGGGCTCAGCCGCTTCGTCGCCGGGTCGACGAGGTCGACCGCGAACATCAGGCCCCGTCCGCGCACCTCCCCGACGATCGCCAGGTCCGCGGCGGCTGCCCTGATCCCGTCGATGATGATCGCCCCGGTGACGGCGGCGTTCTTCTGCAGGTCGTGGGACAGCACGTAGTCCAGCGTGGCGTTGCCCGCGGCGGTGGCGACCGGGTTGCCGCCGAACGTGGAGATGCCGTTGCCGCGGATCCCGTCGAGCAGGTCGCCGCGGCCGACGACGCCGCCGATCGCGAACCCGTTGCCCAGGCCCTTGGCGAACGTCATCATGTCCGGGGTCACCCCGTGCGCCTGGATGCCCCAGAAGTGCGCCCCGGTGCGGCCCCAGCCGGTCTGCACCTCGTCGGAGATCAGCAGGATGCCGTGCTCGTCGAGCACCTCCTTGTACGCCGCGAACAGGCCGTCTGGCGCCATCGTGAACCCGCCGACGCCCTGGATGGGCTCGGCGATCAGCGCGCCAACGTCGCCCGGGTGGATCCCGCCGGACAGCAGGGCACGCAGGTCGGCCACGCAGGCGTCGATGAACTCGGCGTCGGACAGGGTGCGGTAGGGGGGCAGCTGCCGGTCGGTCCCGTGCAGGTAATGGGTTCCGAACGGGTCGTTGCTACTCGCCTTCCAGGCAGCGTTCCCTGTCACCGCGACGGTGCCGAACGAACGGCCGTGGTAGCTGCCCCGCATCGCGAGTACCTGGTTGGCCTTGCGGGCGACCAGCGCCGCGACCAGCGCGGTCTCGTTGGCCTCGGAGCCGGAGTTGGTGAAGAACACCTTGGCGTCCGGGATTTGCGAGAGTTTGGCGATCTTCTCCGCGAGCTCGACCTGGTTGCGGATCAGGTACAGCGTCGAGGTGTGCACCACACCGGACGCGAGCTGGCGCTCGACCGCCTCGCGCACCTCGGCCACGTCGTAGCCCAGCATGTTGGTCAGGATCCCGGCGAAAAAGTCGAGGTAGCCGCGGCCCTGCGAGTCCGTGACGCGGCAGCCCTTGCCGCTGACGATCTCGATCGGCTGGTCGTAGTAGACGTTCACCCAGTTGGGGATGACCGCGCGGTGGCGGGCGAGAAGATCAGTCATGGTTTCAGTCTGCCCGCGGTTGCCTCCCGCGCATAGCTACGACCTGTCATAGATTTTCACCAAATCCATACATGTTGTATTGTGGTCAACCATGGCCCTGACGTTGCGCGAGGTGCTTGACCTCGACGTCGTCCGCCGCGGCCAGCCGCAGGTGATGGCCGCGGCGGACCGGCTCGACACGCCGGTCCGGTGGGTGCACGCCGCCGAGCTGACCGACGTCGGGCGGCTGCTGCGCGGCGGCGAGCTGCTGCTGTCCACCGGGATCGCGCTGCCGGACTCCGCCACGGGGCTCGCCGCGTACGTCGCGGAGCTGGCAGGCGCGGGCGTGACGGGGCTGGCCATCGAGCTCGGCCGCCGGTACACGGGGACGCTGCCCGCCCCGCTCGTCGCCGCCGCGCAGGCGCACGGCGTGCCGCTCGTCGCGTTCGGCCGCGAGGTGCCGTTCGTCGAGATCACCGAGGCGGTGCACGCCCGGATCATCGACGCCCAGCTCGCCCGGCTGCGCGCGGCGGAGCGGATGCACGAGACGTTCACCGAGCTGTCGGTGGCCGGCGCCCCGGCCGAGCAAATCGTCCGGTCGGCGGGGCAGCTGGCGGACCGGCCGCTGATCCTCGCCGACCTGTCCTACCAGGTGCTCGCGTTCTCCCCCGGCTCACCCGACGCTGGCACCGGCCCCAGGCGGGCGGACCGCGATCCGCGGCGGCTGCTCGACGGGTTCGCCAGCCGGGCCCGCGCCGCCTGCGACGGCCGGCCGCGCACGTTCTACGCGCAGGGGCCTGGCTGGCTGGTCACCACCGTCGGCGCGCGCGGCGAGGACTGGGGCCGGCTGTTCCTCGTCTGCGACGGCGGGTCCCCGCCGGCGCCAGAGGACACGGTGCTTGTCGAGCGCGCCGCGACCACGCTGGCCCTCGGCCGCCTGCTCACCCGGCAGGCGGAGTCCCTGGAACGGCAGGCGCACCGGACGCTGATCAGCGCGATCATCGAGCAGTCCGACGCGGACCCGGCAGAGGCGGCGGCACGCGCGCGGGCGATGGGGGTACCGGTGACCGGCCGGCAGCTGGTCGCGGCCGTGGTCCGGATACCGGACTCCGGCCCCGGGCTCTCGGCGCACGCCGCGGTGCTCGGCGTCGCCGAGGCCGTGGCGGATGCCTGCCGGGACGCGCGCGTCCCGGCGCTTGTCGGGTCGCTCGACGACGTGCGGGCCGGCGCGCTGCTGTCGCTGCCTGAGCACGCGGACACCGACGACGCGCTGACCGCGCTGTCGGCCCGGCTGACGGCGCGGCTTTCTGCGCGGCCCTTCCTGCAGCGGCCCGGTGTCCCGGCCGCGGCCGGGGCGGGGTCGACGGCGCTCGTGATCGGGACCGGCCCGCCCGCCACGGCGCTGCGGGACGTGCGTCGGTCGTTCCTCGACGCGCGCGAGGTCGCCGACGTCGCCATCAGGCATCCCGACGGGCGGCCCTACTACCGGCTGCCCGACCTGCGGCTGCGCGGCCTGCTGCACCTGCTGCGCGACGACGCCCGGGTGCGGGCGTTCGCCGAGCGCGAGCTCGGCCCGCTGCTGTCCTACGACGCCGCGCACGGCACGCACCTGGTGTCCGACCTAGCGGTCTACCTGAACGCCGGCGGCAACAAGGCGCTGGCCGCCGCGCACGCCCACCTCGCGCGGCCCACCTTTTACCAGCGGCTGCGGCTGATCGAGCGCGTCCTGTCGGTCGGCCTCGCCGAACCGGAGTCCCGCGCCTCATTGCACGTCGCCCTGCTCACGCTCAAGCCGGACGGGTGAGCCGGCGTAAGGGGCGGGTTACGGCGGCGGCGGTGACCGAGGCGATGTCGGGGACGCCGGCCAGGATCATCAGCGTGCGCAGTTCCGCGGTGAGCAGCTCGATCGTCCGGCGGACGCCGGACTGGCCGGCGGCGGCCAGGCCGTAGGCGGCAAGGCGGCCGATCACCACGGCGTCCGCGCCGAGGGCTAGGGCGAGGAAGACGTCGGCGCCCGTGCGGACACCGCTGTCCAGCAGAATCGGCACCCGGCCGGCCACCGCGTCCGCGACCTCGGGCAGCGCGTCCAGGCTGGCCGGGGCAGGGTCCACCTGGCGGCCGCCGTGGTTGGAGACGTAGACCGCGGCCGCGCCCGCGGCGAGGGCGGCCTGCGCCGCCTCCCCGGTGAGGATGCCCTTGGCGATCCACGGCAATTCCTGGCGCGCGGCGGCGTCGCCAAGCTGGTCCCAGGTCCAGGGCGGATGCTGCGCGTTGATCCCGTCGCGGAACATGCGCGTCACGCTCGGCGCGCCGTCGTGGGTGACGTTGCCCGCCCACACGCCGCGGTCGGGATCGAAGCGATTCATCCGGTTGCGCGCGCGGAAGCCGGTCAGCGGGCAGTCCACCGTCACGCACAGCGCGTCGTAGCCGGCGGCGCGGACTCGCCTGGCCACGTGGCCGAAGGAGTCATACGGGTGCAGTTGCGCGATCCGCGCCGCGGCGGGGGCGGCCGCGGCGACCTCCTCGTAGGAGAACGTGCCGAGCTCGGGCACGATCGAGGCGGTCCCGCATGCGGCGTTGGCGCTGGCA
>JASHPP010000208.1 GCA_030038035.1 Trebonia sp. | reverse complement strand
GTCCCGTCGGTGTGCCGCAGCCACGCCACCCCGACCCGCTCCCCCAGCGCGTAGTCCGTCACGCCGTCACCCAGTGCCGCCACCAGGCCCACGACCATGTGACCGGGCGTGACGTGCGGACGGTGCACCGGCAGGTCACCCTCGCTGACATGCAGGTCGGTGCGGCAGACGCCGCACGCCAGGACCTGGACAAGCAGCTCGCCGGGAGCCGCCGCCGGCACCGGCTTCTCCACGTACCTGAGCGGGCCTGTCTCGATCGGACCCGGCTGGCTCACCTCCCACGCCCGCATCGTCTCCGGGCTGCCAGCAGTCATTCCCCTACCCCTCCCGCAGCGAAGGCCTAGGCCAGCCAGTATGCGCCATGCTGGCTGGCAGGCGAATCACCGGATCGGGACTAAAATGCGGCCACGCTCCAGTCTTGGTCAGCCAGAGATGACAGTGATGCGCTGGCGGGACGGCGTGGTGCCAGCGCCACACCCCGGACCCTGGTCGTGCCGATTATTGCGAAGACTCTTTCATCAACAGCCCGGTTACGTCCCGTGCGGTGAGACCAGCGCATCGTCTACATCGAAAGCGCCGCCGCCTCCGGGCTGGACGCGACGGCCGCGCTGCTCAGCGCCATCGGCTCGGAGACATGACGGAAGGAGGTGCGGGATGACGACCCCCGGCCCGTCCCGCGCCCGCTGGCGGCGCTCCACCTGCAGCGGCACCAACGGCAACTGCGTGGAAACGGCCGCCAGCACGGCAGTCACCGTCCGCGACAGCAAAGACCCCGACGGCACCCACCTGGCCTTCACCCCAGCCGCCTGGCAGGCATTCACCGCCACGGTCAAAGCAGGCACCCGCCGGGCCTGACGCATTCCAAGGTCAGCGCGCCCCGTCACGCGCAGGGGGGCTTCCCCCTGCGGTGCCAGCCGGAACTCGTCGAGGCCTGGGTGCAGGCGACCCGCGAGTCCGGGAGTAGATGAGCCCTATTCACAGGAATGGCCGCCCGGCTATCTCCGGACCGCCTTCCCTGTCTCTGGTAAGGAAATAGGAGCCGATCGTGGCGTACGCCGTGTCCACGTAGTTGGTGTGGTTGGCCGCCGTGTTGATGTCGCGGAACGCCTGCTCGATCCGGCGCCCCCGGTACACGGCGCTCGATCCGGCCATTTCGAAGATGAGGCCGACTGCCTCCTTCGCCGCCCTGACGGTGAAAAGGTTCGCCTCGCGCAGGCGGACCCGCAGTTCGAGCGCCAGTTCTGAGTGCGCCTTGGCGTCCTCGTAGGCGGCGCGCACGGTCTCGTAGAGAAGTGCCCGCGCGGCGCGGGTCACGGCGTCGGCGCGGGCGAACGCGATCTGGTGCGCCTGCATGTGCCCCATCGCCGCGTGCCGCATCGACCCCGCGATCGGCTTGGTGTTGACGGCCTCGACGAACGACTCCGCGGCAGCGGACGCGACGCCGAGCGCGTGCGCCGCGTGACCCACTTCCGGCATCTCCTTGATCCGGAACAGCGCCCGGTCGTAGATCGAGGCGCCGAAGAGCTCCGCGTTGACCTGATCGTCCGGGACGAAAAGGTCGGCTATCTCGATGTCGCCGCTTCCCGTGCCACGCAGGCCGAGACCATCCCAGGTGTCGATGACGCGGGCCTGGTCGGCCGGCCATATCGCGAGCAGGCGCCGCGGCTGACCGTTGGCGTCCACGATGGGTGACCCGCCAGAGTCGCAAACCGCCGACATCCCGCCCAGCCAGGTCGCGAATGGAGAACCGCTGGCGAACGGCCACCGGCCGCTGATGCGGTAGCCGCCCTCGACCCTGACCGCCTGCCCGGCCAGCCGTCCCAGGTTCATCGCGAGGATCAGCCGCCCGCCCGTGCGTTCCCTGAAACGCTCGAACCGCTCGGGGTCGAGGAACGTCAGCCCCACGCCCGAGTTGATGAACGCCAGCCAGCCGACCGACGCGTTGACCCGCGCCAGTTCCTCGATCAGCTGCAGCCACTCGAGCGGCTCGACTTCCAGGCCGCCGACCTCGCGCGGGAGCATCGCCCTGAAGACGCCGGCGTCGTGGAGCGCCTCGACGAGCGGCGCCGGCATCCGCCCTTCCTCCAGAGCCTCCGCGTGCTCGCGGATCAGCGGCTCGAGGGAGTGCGCGATCTCGATGAGCGGGACACCTTCGCCGTGAGTGACTTCGATCGCATCGGGGTCGGAGATGGCCATCAGGATCGATCCTCCGTCGCATCTGCACCGCATCGACGGGGTGGACCCGCCACGACGGGAAGCTAACACAGATTCGCGGGCACGCCAGAAGGGACCACTCCAACTCTGCACATGCCCACCCTGATCGGCGGTTGACCATCGAAACGACTCTGGACCTATGATGACGGACAGTGTCCGCCGCTCACATTCGCGTTTCATGACAGTGTGAGCTTGTCTAAGCCATGACGAGGCGCTGAAGGTGGTGAAGTGATGAGCGACCAGATCCATATGGTCATGAGACTGTCCGGCGACGGTAGCGTCTACGCCACGTCACCACAGGCCCCGGGGCTGATTTACGGACGGCAGTCGCTGCAGGAGTGGCGTTCGGGCCTAGAGGACGTACTCTCGTTTTACTTCGAGCGACCGGGCC
>JASHPP010000207.1 GCA_030038035.1 Trebonia sp. | reverse complement strand
GCGCCGAGCTGTTCGACCTGCTGCGCGACTACGGCATCCCCGCCGTGCGCGCGCTTCCCGCGGCCACCCGCGAGGCGGCGCTCGCCGCCGCGGAGGCGATCGGCTACCCGGTCGCGGTCAAGACCGACGAGCCCGGCATTGCCCACAAATCGGACGTCGGCGGCGTCCGGCTCGGCATCGCCTCGCCCGCCGCGCTGCGCGAGGCCTACGCCGACCTCGCCGCCCGCCTCGGCCCCCGCGTGGTCGTCAGTGAGCTCGCGCCGCCGGGGCCGGAGCTGATCATCGGAATGGCCCGTGACCAGGCACTGGGCCCGCTCATCGTGACGGGTCCCGGCGGGGTGCTCGCCAACTTTTCCGCCGAACGATCCGTGGCGCCTCCCCCGCTCACCCCCGCTGCCGCCGGTGCGCTGCTCGGCCGGCTCCGCGTCGCGGAGATACTCGCCGGGGTCCGCGGCAACCCGCCATGCGACGTGGCGGCCGTCGTCCGGGCGATCGTCTCCTTCTCTGTCCTGGCCTGCGAGCTCGGCGGCGCGCTCGAGGCCTTCGACGTCAACCCGCTGATCTGCGGTCCCGCCGGCGTGCTGGCGGTGGACGCCCTGGCCGTCACCCGCGGTCCGGGGTAGCCTTGCTGCGGACGAGTCTGCGGGGGGATGGGCGGGCATGCGCCAGTTCGCGTTTTCCGCGCTCGTTGCCGCTTTCACGGCATTAGCGCCGCTCGGGACGGCGGCGCACGCCGTCAGCCAGGTCAGCCCGTCGGCGGCCGTGTCCGCGGTCAGCAGCGCCCCGGTCGGCACGCCGCGGCAATACCTACTGTGAAAGGCGATCGGATTCTGAGCTGGGGGGCATGGAGTGTGGGAGCTTTTCGAGCGACGGTATGCGGCTGAGCACTATCTCGGTTCTTCTGTCAGGGCGCAACGGCTGATCGACCGCCTCGTCGAGACGCCGGCCGGGACGAGCGAGCAGGCGCTCCGCGCGGAGCTTGCCCCGCTGACCTATGCCGACCTGCGTGCCTTCTACACCACGGCGGTGGAGCTCACCGGCGGGCCAACCGGGGCGCCCGGGGCGCCCGGGCAGGACGAGGGAGACGCGGCCGCCGACCGCTGGCGGCCGCACCTGGACAGGCTGCTCGTCTTGCGCGCGGTCAGCGGCGCGGCCCTGAACGAGGCGGCCAACGCGAGGACAGACCAGCTGGCCGCGCAGGATCTGGCGTCCGTGCAGGAGTGCGCGCCGATCGACGAGCGCATCAAGAACGCGTACCGCGCCGCGCTCGCCGGCCAGGCGACGTCGCAGGACGCCGACTGCCTGGCCGCCGCGGTCCGCGACTATCAGGCCATCGCCGGCGGCGCCGCGCTTTCCGAAGGCGGACGCCGCCTGCTCCGCTACAAGATCGCCAATACGCTCGACGGCCTGGGCAGAGCCTGCGAGGGTTTGCGGCGCGATGCCGAGGCGAGGATCCACTTCGGCGCCGCGGCCGAGGTGTACGCCGAAGCAGGGGAGCGGCTCCAGGCCGAGTCGAGCATCGTCAGGCGCGACGCGGCCGATCAGCGGCTGCTGCCCGACGCGGACACCCGGCTGGAGGGACTGCTGGCCGGGCTGGCCACCGCCCCCGACCTGTCCGTGGCCCGGGTCGGCGTCCTTGTCGGGCTAGCCGAGGTCGCGCACGGCAACAGCGACGACTTCGAGGCACGGCGGTGGCTGGACGACGCGATCGACCAGCTGACCCGCGCCCGCTGCCCGATCCCTGGTCCAGACGGCCCCGACCGCGCGGTGCAGACATGGATCGCGGCGATCTCCCCAGGGGACGGCGCGGATCCGAACCACTTCCTGCGGGAGTTCGCCGCCCTGCTCACCGTGCACTCGCGTGTCGCCGCGGTCCGGATGGCGCTCGTGCCCGACGCCGCGGCCACCGCGGAGACCGAGCTCCGCCGGCTCGCCGAGATCATCCAGCAGATCCCGGTCCACGCCCGGGCGGTCGAGGCGCGGCTGCAGGCACAGCTCGGTCAGTCTTCCCGGCCCGCCCGGCCCGCCCGGCCCGCCCGGCCCGCACCGCCCGGCGACGGCCTGCCCGATCCCACCGCCGAGTTCATGGCGATCATGGGCATGGTCAACGAGCTGCTCGACCTGACCGAGCACTCCACCGCCGACACCCCGGAGACGGTCGCCCGGTGGCGGCAGCTGGCGCAGGACTGCATCGCGCGCGCCCGGGTCCTCGGCCAGCCGGTTACGATCGCGCAGGCCCTCGAGGCCGGCGCGAGGGTAAAGCTCGCCACCGGCGAGCCCGAAGCCGCCATCGGGCTGCTTGAAGAGGAGTACGAACAAGCCAGCCTGGCCGGCGGCAAACTCGCGACCGACCAGGCGATCCTGGCGATGTCGGAAGTGGCGAAGGTGCAGCTCGGCTTCGGCCTTGACCACGTCGGGCAGGCTTCTGACGCGGCGGGCAAGGTCATCGAGCTGATCGAGCGGGACCGCTACCGGGTCAGCGCGCCGTTCCAGCAGGCGGCGCTGCTCGCCCCGCATGCCGACGTCATCGCTATCGCGGTTTTCAGCGCATGGAAAAGCGGCGCCTACGACCTGATGCTGCAGCGCATGGAGCTGTCCAAGGCCAGGGCCTCGGTCCGGCAGCTCTTCCTGACCAGCCCGCGGGGGAGCGCCGGGCTTGACGGCGAACTCAGCGCGCTGAACGACGAGATCCACGCCGGCGCCCGCGAACGCGAGGCGCTGCAGGCGCTGCGCAGGCAGCGCCTGCAGCTGTGGGACCGCCGGGCCATCTCCCGGCGCGACCCGCAGGCGAGCGTCCCGCCGGTAACGCTCGCGGGCATCCAGGCGCTGCTCGAACCGGATGAGGCAGTGCTCTCCTACTTCTGGCTGCGGCCCCTGACCCTGCTCGTGGTGACGATCACGGCCGAGGCGATCGCGGTGGAGAGCAAGCCAGTCACGCAGGAACAGCGCAGCCTGCTTGACGGCCTGATCGGCGTGCTTGGCTCGCTGACGGGCTCCAACCTCGCCCTGGACGCACACTACATCGGGCCGCTGGCTCCCGTCCTTGCTCCCGTCGAGGGCCAGCCGCTGCTCGAAGGCAAGCGGCGGCTGATCGTGTCGCCGCACCGGCTGCTGCACTGGTATCCGTTCGCCGCGCTGCCCTACCAGGACAAGCCGCTTGTCCGGTCCTTCGCCGTCCGTTACGTCCCCAACCTCACCAGCCTGCTGGTGCCGCGCGCCGCCCCGGGCGCTCCGGGCGCCCCGGGCGCCCCGGGCGCCCCGGGCGCACCCCGGATGGCGGCCCTGGCGGTCAGTGAGTTCCCCGGGCGGGAACTGGACCCGTTGCCAGGCGTGCGCGCGGAGGCGGCGGCCACCGCCGCGATCTACTCGGCGGCCGGCATCGCCTCCTCGCTGACGGCCGAGCCGACCCGCGCGCAGGTGCTGCGCGCCCTGCGCGACGGCACGCTCACCGGGGCGTGGTGCCTGCTGCTCGCCACGCACGGGCACAGCCTGATCGACGAGGTTTCCGGGGACGCGCCGCTGGAATCGGTGCTTGAACTCGCCGACGACAGCGTCGACGGCTACGAGATCGCGGCCGCGGACCTGGGGTGCGAGGTCGTGGTGCTGACCGCGTGCTACGCCGGGCAGCGCGCGATCGGCGGGCGCGGCATGGCCGAGCAGCCAGGCGATGAGCTGTTCGGCCTGTCCGCGGCGTTCCTGCAAGCCCGCTGCGGCAGCGTGCTCGCCCCGGCCTGGCCCGCCGACGATTCGGTCATCGCCAGGCTGATCACCGCGTTCCACCGCAACCTCGCCCAGGGCTCCCCGGCCGACATCGCCCTGGCGCAGGCACAGCGCGCGTTCCTGGACACGGCCAGCGCCAGGGAGCGCAGGGCCTACTATTGGGCGCCGCTCGTCCTCACGACCATCGGCCGGCCCATGCCGGTGCCTGCGACGCGTAAGGAGACGCCTCATGGCTGAAGTCGTCATTCACTGCATTCCCGAACCAGGAGCCGACCCGGCAGCGGCTGCCGCCGAGTTCGAGGCCTACCTGCGCGGCGCCGACGGCGTCGACCCCGTCCTCGTCGAAGTCGAGCAGCCGCGGCTCGGGCTGGCGGAGATCCTGGCCATCGTCGACATCGCCAGCGGGGTAGTCGACCTGACGGAGAAGCTCGTCGCCTTCATCAACTCCCGCCGGGACAAGGCAAAGGTGAAGGACATCGAGGTCGAGATCGACGGCCAGCGCGTCCCGGTCGGTAAGCTCACGCCCGACCAGCGCAGCAGGCTCGCCGCCGCGATTGCCGACGGCGCCGGGTGAGCGGGCTTCCCAGCGGGGCGGTCACCTTCTTGTCCGGCGGCATCGAGGACTCGACCAAGCTGGACAACTGTGAGCACGTGATCGGCGCGGCGGCGGAGCTGTGCGCCGGGCTGCTGGCCGCGGCCGATGACGTGACGATCCCGGCCACCAGCCGGGAACCGCTGGCGGTGGCCGGGGAGGCCCGGTACCGGCTGGCCCCGCGACCCGCAAGGCGCCGCGGGCCCTGATGCAACGTCTGGCTTCCGGCTCACCTGTGCTGGCGGCCATCGCGACCGTCCCGGCGTTGTATGCCGCCCCGGTCAGGTTTTCGCTGGCGAATCCGTACCCTGGCCTGCCGCGATCCGCCGCGATCCGGTTACAGGCCGAGTATGCGGCGCAGGCCGCGGTCGACCTCGTGCATGAGGGAGGCGGGAAGCTGCCTGATGGCGGAGTCGAGCCCGGCCTTGTCGAGGGTGACCAAGGCAGTGACGTTGACTACGGAGTCTTTCGGCAGACCGCTCGTCGCGGCAGGCAGAAAGACGTTGCCGGGCATTGCCGCCAGAGCCGTGTTCGAGGTAATCACGACGGCCAGCGTGGTGTTCAGCCGGCTGGCGTTGTAGGGGTCGGACTGGACCACCAGGACCGGGCGCCGCCTGGCCGGCCTGCTGCCTTGAGTTTCGCCCAGATCGGCCCAGCAGACATCGCCGCGGCGGATCACCAGTCGTCTCCGGCCGCCAGTCGCCGCTGGCCGGCGGCAACGGCAGCCGCGCCCGACTCGCCGTCTCCGGCTGTCTGCAGAGCCTGGTCAATCTCGCGCGACAGCGACTGCGAGGCTAGCTCGTCCAGGTACCTGCGGGCCGCACGGGCAAAAAACTCAGACCTGCTGATGCCCATCTCGGCCGCCTGCCTGGTTGACTCCTCGAAGGTCTCATCGGGAATGGAGATCGCGGTCTTCATGTTCTTGAGTATAACCGGGTATTACCGCGGCCCGGCCAGGCCCGTTCCCGCCAGCGCTGCGCGCGCCGGTCGGCGAGGATCTGGCCCGCCACATTCCGGCCGGGAATCCCGGTGACGCCGCCGCCCCCGTGGGTGGCCGAGCCAGCCTGGTACAGCCCGCGCACCGGGGTCCGCAGGTCGGCGTACCCGGCCGCCGGGCGCGCGTGGAACATCTGGCCGAGCGACAGCTCGCCGTGGAAGATGTTGCCGCCGATCAGGCC
>JASHPP010000021.1 GCA_030038035.1 Trebonia sp. | reverse complement strand
CCGGGTCGCCCGCGGCATCCGGGCGATCCTCGACGACCTGGCCGGGCAGCCGTTCGACGCGCCGGACAGCGCGCGGCTGCGCGAGCTTGGCCTGGACGGCAAGGCGCTGGCCGCGGCGGCGCGCGGCGGGCTGCTGCTGCGGGTCGCCGACCTGGTGGTGCTCGCGCCAGGCGCGGACAAGGAGGCGGCGCGCCTGCTCGCCCGGCTTCCGCAGCCGTTCACCACCTCCCAGGCCCGGCAGGCGCTGCGCACGTCCCGCCGCGTGGCGATCCCGCTGCTTGAGTACCTGGACCGCGCCCGTGTCACCGAACGCCTGCCCGGCGACCTGCGCCGCCTGCGCCCCGGACACGAGGACACGCAGCCGTAGCGGCGCGGCGGCCGTCCCGCCGACCCCGCCACCGCGAGCCGCGCGGCGGGAGACCCGCCATTACCCGCCGGAGGCGCGACAGCGGAGGTGGCTGCGCCCGACCGGCCCGGCCCGTGGTAGCCGGGGCAGCCGGCGGTTTCCCTGGCGTCCCAGGCGTCCCGCCAGTACTACTTTGGACACTTCCTGCATGGACAAATCGCCCATAATGGACTCCAAAATCGTCATGGAGTGTGCGAAGTGGGGGGAGGCTCGCCTGACGGGAGCCTGGGCAAGCGGGCGCGGGACCCCGATAGGGCTGGGTCGTTGGCCTCGCTGGTGCGCGTGGTGCGTGCGGTGCGCGCGTCGGGCCGCGGAGGTCATACTTGCCCTATGGGCTGTGAGGTCTCCTGGTTCGCGGCGCTGTGCGACGACGACTATGAGTTTCTCGGTGTCCAGGAGGACCGGCTGCTGTCCAGCTGGGAACACTGCCGCACGATCGCCCTGGGCGCGGAACAGGCCGGGTACGACAACCTGCTGCTGCCGTCCGGCTACACGCTGGGCATCGACTCCGTCGCGTTCGCCGCCGGGATCGCCCCGCTGCTGCGGCGGATGCGGCTGCTTGTCGCCGTGCGCATGGGCGAGATGTGGCCGCCGCAGCTCGCTCGCCAGCTCGCGACCATCGACCAGATGCTCGGCGGGCGGCTGACCGTCAACGTCATCTCCTCTGACCTGCCCGGCCAGGCATTGGAGTCCGAGCCGCGGTACCGGCGCACCCTGGAGTTCATGCGCGTGCTGCGCGCGCTCCTCGACGGCAAGCCCGTCGACTACCGTGGCGAGTTCATCACCGTCGCCCTGGAACCGCCGCGGCTGCGCCCGGCCCGCGGCTGCCCGCCTTTTTACTTCGGCGGGCTTTCCGAGGCGGCGCGCGAGGTCGCTGCCCAGGCAGCGGACGTCTTCCTGATGTGGCCAGACACGATGTCCGCGGTCGAGGCCGTCGTGGCGGACATGCGGGCCCGCGCGGCCCGCTACGGCCGGGAGCTGCGGTTCGGATACCGGGCACACGTCATCGTCCGCGCCACCGAGCAGGAAGCGCGGGCCGCCGCCGCGCGCCTCGTCTCACGGCTGGACGATCAGACCGGGGAAATGATCCGCCGCCGCTCGCTTGACACCACGTCCGCGGGAACCCGGCGGCAGAACGAACTGCGCGAGCTCGCCGACCCCGCCGGGTACGCAGAACCGAACCTGTGGACGGGGATCGGCCGGGCGCGCTCAGGCGCCGGGGCGGCGATCGTCGGTGATCCCGGCCAGGTGCTGGCCAAGCTCCGCGGCTACGCCGACCTCGGCATGGAAGCGTTCATCCTGTCCGGCTACCCGCACGTCGCCGAGGCGGACCTGTTCGCCCGCCACGTGCTGCCGCACCTTGACCACGGGCCGCTGTTCCCGCGCTGAACGGGCCCCGGTCAGTGGCCGGCGACGCGGACGTAGAGCTGGCCGGTGCCTGGCGCGTAGGAGCCGAGCTTGGCGAAGGCGGCGTTGAACCAGTCGCTGAGCGCGGGCGTCCACGGGATCCGGCGCTTGGAGCCGTGCGCGGCGGACAGCCAGACGTAGTCGGCCTTGCCCAGCCACTCCCGCCAGGTCGCCACCACCTGGGGCACCTGGTTCGCGCCGCCCTGCGGGCTCACCCCGTCGCTGAGCACGAGCGTCGCGGCGAGCGAGTCGACGATGTCCGGGCAGCCGGGCGGCAGGTCGGCGAAGCGGTCGGACGCGATCGTCAGCGACACCTCGTCGGTGACGATGCAGGTTCCCTTGGGGATGTAGTGCGCCATCGCCTCGCCGGTCGGCTGGCGCATCGGGTACGTCTCCCTGACCTGCAGGCCGGCGACAAGCAGCAGCGTCACGGCGACCGCGGGCACGACGACCCGAGTGGGCAGCAGGCGGCGGCCGGCCAGCATGCCGGCGGCGCTGCCCACGGTGATCGCCAGCCACGGGGCCGGGAAGTCGGCGTAGTGGTAGAAGAACGCCGAGTAGTCGAGGACCGCCGCGATCGCGAGGACCGCCGTGACCAGCGCGAGCCACTCCAGCTCCGACAGCCGGCGCGACTGCCACGCGTAGCCGACCGCGACCAGCGCGATCAGCCCTACGGTGGCGACGAAAGGCAGCCAGCCCAGGCTGGAGGATTCGGTGGCGTCGGGGGAGGCGCCCCCGGCGAACATCGAGTGCACGCCCGCGTTCAGCGAGACCTTGCCCGCGGTGGTCAGGATGTCGATGACGCCGGTCAGGTTCGCCAGCCGGATGGAGATAGGCACCGAACTGCCCGCACGGGCGGCCTGATCGGTGATCGTGCTGCGCAGGAACGTCACGGGCGCGGACGCCAGGAACGGTGCCACAGGGACCAGGAAGCCGGCCGCGAGCGCGGGCAGGTAGCCGCGCACCCGCCGCATCCTGGCCCCGTCCCCGCGGACCGCCAGGCACAGGACGAGCAGCACCGCGGCGGGCGCGATCGCCCAGAACTTGATGGCGCCCGCGAAGCCGAGGGCAAGGCCGGCCCATGCCAGCCTGCCGGGGCGCGCGAGGCGGCCGCGGCGGAACGCCGCGTTGATCGCCAGCAGGCAGCACAAGTTCATCCACGGCTCGAGCATCAGCGTGTGCGCGGTGGCGATGTCGTCGGGGTAGACGGCGAGCACCCCGCAGGTCACCAGCGTCACGACGGTGCCGCGGTAGCGGACCAGGTTCCCGGCGAGCGGGACGCAGCCGGCGCTGGCCAGCGCGGTCAGCAGCCGGGCCAGCGCGAGCGCCTTCACGGTCGTGGTCAGCTGGGCGATCAGCGCCACCGGGGCCATCAGCAGCAGGATGCCGGGCGGCTGGACGAACGCGAAATCCCGGTACGGCATCGCGCCCTGCGTCATCCGCAGCGCGGCACCGAGATAGACCCCGTCGTCATATTCGGTGATGCCGGTCAGGTAGCCCGGGCGGGTGAGCGTGAAAAGCCGGATTGCGACGGCGAGCGCGGTCGCGAGCAGCATGACCTTGCCAGGAGCCGTCAGCCAGTAGGCGCGCAGCCGCGCGCGGCGCACCGCCCACGCTGTCCGGTCAAGCGCTGCGCGAACCCCGCTGGCCCGCGGCGAAGCTCCTTCGCCGGCGGGCAGGCCCGGCGCGCTGACCATGTCCCCCGTGCTGGGGAGCTTCCCGCTCACGGGCCGGAGACTAGCAGGCAGCAGAGCTGCTCAGGACGACTTTCACGAGTACGCGCGGCTAAGCGCGCCCGATTTGCCTGGGCCGGCCAGCGCCGGTCAGCCGGGCAACCCCAGCCACACCGCCATGCCGGGGGGCAGCTCGCCGTCGACCGCGGCGCCCGAGCTGGCCAGCAGCACCTCGCGATGCGGCGGCAGCGGGATCGGGTCGGCGCCCAGGTTGGCGGCGAACACGAAGCCGGGGTCGCGGGCGAAGACCAGCGCGTCGTCCGGCGCGGCCAGCCAGCGCATCGCGCCGGCGCCGAGCGCCGGATGGGCGCGGCGCAGGCGCAGCGCCGCCTCGTACAGGCGCAGGAAGGAGCCCGGTGCGTCCCGCTCGGCGGCGACGCTGTGCCGGCCCCAGTTGCGCGGCTGCGGGAGCCAGGGTGGCGCTGGGGAGGCACCGGGGATCGTTCGGGAAAATCCGAAAGAAGCTCCGGCGCGCTCCCAGGGAAGCGGGACCCGGCAGCCGTCGCGACCGCGGACCCTGCCCTTGGTGCGGCGGAAAGCGGGGTCCTGGCGCGCGGCGGCGGGGATGTCGAGCACCTCCGGCAGCCCGAGCTCCTCGCCCTGGTACACGTACGCCGAGCCGGGCAGCGCGAGCAGCAGCAGCGCGGCGGCCCGGGCGCCCTCGGCGCCGTACCGCGTCACCGGGCGGACGACGTCGTGGTTGCCGAGCACCCACGGGGCGTGCGAGCCGTCGGTCAGCGCGAGCGTCGCGTCGATCGCCTTGCGGATCTGCGCCGCGTCCCACTCGGCCGTGACCAGCTCGAAGTTGAACACCTGCGGCAGCTCGCCGGGCGCCAGGTACGGCCGCAGCGTCGCGTAGGTGTCGTACCAGACCTCGCCGATCGCGGTCCGCTGCCCGGGGAAGACGTCCGCGGGGTAGCTGTCGAGGATGCGCCGCCAGCTGCGGTACAGCTCGTGCACCTCGGGGCGGTGGTAGTAGCCTGACGGCCTGACCGAGCGGACCGTCGTCGGGGCGTCGGCCAGGTCCTCGTCCTTGAACACGCCGTGCGCCACGTCCACCCGGATCCCGGCCACCCCGCGGTCCAGCCAGAACCTGATGATCGTCTCGAACATGGCCGCCACCCGCGGGTCGCGCCAGTTCCAGTCCGGCTGGCTGGAATCGAACAGGTGCAGGTACCACTGGCCGTCGCTGACCCGGGTCCAGGCGGAGCCGCCGAAGTTGGACGGCCAGTTGTTCGGCGGGCTGGCCCCGCCCGGACCCCGGCCGTCGCGGAAGATGAACAGCTCGCGCACGTCGGCGCCCGGTCCGGCGGCGAGCGCCTGCTTGAAGAGCGGATGCTCCGCCGAGCAGTGGTTGGGCACCAGGTCGACGAGCACCCTGATCCCGTGCTCGCGGGTCGCCGCTATCAGGGCGTCGAACCCGGCGAGGGTGCCCAGACGGG
>JASHPP010000206.1 GCA_030038035.1 Trebonia sp. | reverse complement strand
CGACGAGCCGACCAACGGGCTCGACCCGGCGGGCAGGAACGCGATGCTCGAGCTCATCGAGCGGATCGGCGAGGAGTTCGGCATCTCGATCCTGGTCGCCTCGCACCTGCTCGGCGAGATCGAGCGCATCTGCGACCACCTGGTCGCGATCGAAGCGGGCCGGCTGCTGCGCGCCGACACCGTCGACAGCTTCACCCGGGCCAGCCAGCTGCTGGTCATCGAGGTGGAGGAGGGCACGGCGGCGCTGCTCGGCGAGCTTGCCCGCCGCGGCCTGCAGCCCCGGCCCTACCAGCGCGCCCTGCTCGTCCCCCTCGGCGGCGATGACACCTACGACATCGTGCGCGACAGCGTGGCCCTCCTCGGCCTGCCGCTGAGCCGGATGGAGCAGCGCCGCCACCACGTGGAGGAACTGTTCCGTGACGACCAGCGGGAGGCTGTCGATGTCCGTTGAAACGCCCGGCTTTCCTCCTGGCACCGCCACCGGGGTCATCCACGACCTCGGCTACCGCCATTACGGCGGCCCGCGCCTGGGCCGGCCGTGGATCGTGGCGGCGCTGACCTGGCACAGCTTCCGCTCCGCGTTCGGCTTCGGCCGCGGGGTCAAGGCCAAGATCGTGCCGGCGATCACGTTCGTGGCGATGTGCCTGCCCGCCGTGATCAACGCGGTCGCGATGTCCCAGGGCAACCCGCGGCTCGTCGACTACGACACGTACAGTCCGCCGCTGCGCATCTTCGTCATGACGGTGTTCGTCGCGGTCCAGGTGCCCGAGCTCGTCTCGCGCGACCTGCGCAGCCGGGTGCTGCCGCTGTACTTCTCCCGGCCGATCCGCCCGGCTGACTACCCGCTCGCCAAGTACCTCGGGTTCACCGCCGCGTGCCTGGTGATGGTGGACGTGCCGCTGCTGCTGCTGTACGGGGGCTCGATCGCCAACGTGCATGGCGGCCGCGCCGTGTGGGCGCAAACGCGGGCGCTGATCCCGGGCCTGCTCGTCGGCCTGATGTGGGCGGTGGTGCTCGCGGCGATCAGCCTGTTCCTCGCCTCCCTGTCCGGCCGCCGCCCCTTCGCCACCGGCGCGGTCGCGATCTTCTTCCTGCTCACGTACGTCCTGGCGGAGATCCTGCTGCAGGTGGAAAGCGCCCCCCAGGGGGGCTCGCCGGGCCCGGTGCAGGTGGGTTCGGGAGGCGGCGGCCCGCCGCCCCTCGGGCAGCCGGTGGCGCCATCGCTCGCGGAGAAGGTGGCCGGCCTGTTCAGCCCCTTCACCTTGTTCGATGGCGTGCGGATGTGGCTCGACAACGGCACCGATCCTGCTGACAACGTGGCCAAGCCGGGTGGCTTCGGCGCGGTCTACTTCCTCGTCCTGCTCGCGCTGACGGCCGCGTGCCTCGCCGGCCTGTTCGCCCGCTACCGGAAGAAGGCGCTGCAGTCATGACCGTCATCGAACTGGCCAACGTGAGCCGGTGGTACGGCAACGTGGTGGCGGTCAACGACATCACGATGTCCGTCGGCCCCGGCGTCACCGGCCTGCTCGGCCCGAACGGGGCGGGCAAGTCCACGATCATGCACATGATCGCGGGGTTCCTCGCGCCCTCCAAGGGCACGCTCACCGTCAACGGCACGCCGAGCTGGGCCAACCCGGACGTGTACAAGACCCTCGGCCTCGTCCCCGAACGCGACTCCGTCTACGCCTTCCTCACCGGCGACCAGTTCGTCCGGGCGACCGCCAAGCTGCACAAACTCCCGGACATCGAAGCGGCGACCAGGCGGGCGATCGAGATGACCGACATGGCCGAGGCGGCGGGCAGGAGGATCTCCGCCTACTCCAAGGGCATGCGCCAGCGGATCAAGGTCGCCGCGGCGCTGGTGCACGACCCGGAGATCCTGCTGCTCGACGAGCCGTTCCACGGCATGGACCCCAGGCAGCGGATCCACATGATGGAGCTGCTCGCCAAGCTCGGCACAGAAGGCCGCACGATCCTGTTCAGCTCCCACATCCTCGAAGAGGTGGAGCGGGTGTCCGGCACCATCCAGGTGATGGTCGCGGGCCGGCTCGCCGCGTCCGGCGACTTCCGCGCGATCCGCCGGCTGATGACCAGCCGCCCGCACGTGTTCAACGTCCGCTCGTCCGACGACCGCCGGCTGGCCGCCGCCCTCGTCGGCCGCCCGTACACCAACGCCGTCGAGTTCACCGCCAAGGGCCTGCAGGTCAGGACCAGCGACTTCGGCGCCTTCTGCGCGCAGATCGCCGTGCTCACCCGCGACCACGGCATCGGGCTGCGCGAGGTGCTGCCCACGGACGAATCGCTGGAAAGCGTCTTCAGCTACCTGATCTCCAACCAGGCCAACTAGGAGCCGAGCCCCCATGTCCTCCCTCTTCAACCCGGTCGTGGCGGCGATCACGGTCCGCGCGACGCTGGGCCGCAGGCGCGCCTTCCTCCTCGCGATCCCCGCGGTCATCCTGATCGCGCTCACGCTGATCCTGCGGGCCTCCCACCCGGCGGGCGGCGCCCAGTGGCCCGATCCGGTCCTCGGCGACATGGGCTTCTCGGTCCTGCTGCCGCTGACCGCGCTGATCATCGGCACCGGGGTCCTCGGCGCCGAGATCGACGACGGCAGCGCCATCCACCTGCTCGCGACGCCGATCCGCCGCTCGACCGTGGTCGTGACGAAGTTCGCGGTGGCCGCCATGCTGACGATGGTGTTCGCCGCCATCCCCGAGCTGATCGCCGGCCTGCTGGCGCCCGCCGGCCGGAAGCTGGCGGTCGCCCTGTTCGTCGGCGCCCTGGCCGGATCGGTGATCTACTCGGCGGTTTTCGTGATGGCCTCGGTGCTCACCACCCGCGCGATGGCCGTCGGCCTGCTCTACGTGCTGGTCTGGGAAGCCCTCCTCGGCAACCTCGTCGGCGGCGTCCGCATCCTGTCCGTGGCGCACTACTCGCTCGGCGTCGCCAACGCGATCTACCCCGACCAGAACCTGCGCGCCGGCCTGAACCTGACCACCTCGCTGGTCCTCGGCGTCATAGTCACCGTCGGCGGGCTGATCCTGGCCACCCGGCGCCTGTCGGCCTTCGCGATCAAGGGGGAGCCTGCCTAACCTGCCGCCTGGCGGCGTGACCCCGGCGACCCCGGCGACCCCCGCCACCCCGGCGGCCCCGGCGGCCCCACGCCAGGTTTGGCGGTGTGGCTCCCCGCGCCAATAGGGCTGGCGGTGTGGCTCCCCGCGCCAAGGGTTCTCGCTCAGTGCTCCTCGTGCGAGCCGCCTGAGCCCGAGCCACCCGAGCCGCCCGAGCCACCCGAGCCCGAGCCGGACCCGGCGTCGGAGCCCGCGCCGACCGCCGCGTGGCCGTCGCCCTCGACGGCCCCGTGCCCGTTCCCGTGCCCGTTGCCGTACCCGTATCCGTGCCCGTTGCCGTGCCCTTCGCCCGCCGCGATGGTCTCGGTGAACGCGCGGTTGGCGACCCCTCGCGCCCAGCCCATGACCCCGCGCGAGGTGGGTGATGGCACCCCGTTCTCGTCGGGCGCCCCCGGCGCGGGCAGGGCGGCCGGCACCTTCTTGGCCTCCACGATGGCGCGCTCTTCCTCGCTCAGCGGCCGGGTCTCCTCGATGAACTCGCCGGTTGGCAGCTGCC
>JASHPP010000205.1 GCA_030038035.1 Trebonia sp. | reverse complement strand
CCAGCTGCGCGGGCTGTGGGCCGCGCTCGCGGCCGTTCCCGCGGCCGCCGTGGCGGTCCCGCCCCCGGACCGGGTGCGGGCCGTCCGCGGCGCCGACGTCGTCGTGGCCGACGCCGAGGAGGCGCTCGTCCTCGACGCTCCCGACCTGTGGCCGATGGTGGCGCGCCTGCCGCTCGTGCTGGCCCGCTACGACCAGGCGCCCCGCCTGGCCGACCTGCTCGACCTGCCCCTGGTGTCCGAGGAGGTCCCCGGCCTCGTCGAGTCGGCCGGCCAGCGGGCGCCGGTGCCCGCGGTCGCCGCCGCGGTGCTGTCCGGCGCCCCGCCGCAGTACGAGGCGCACGAGCGGCTGGTCGTGGACGGAGTGGACGTGCCGTGGCGCTACCGCGACGGCGTGGTGCACGCCGCGAGCCCGCAGGGCCTGGCCTGCGGGCTGGCCTGGGCGGCCGGCCAGTGGCCGCTGCGGCACCTGCTCGCCGCGCTGCTCACCGCCGCGGAAGAGGAGACCACCCGGCTGCTGGCCGAGGCCGACCTGGATCCGCTGGAGGGCCGGGGAGCAAGCCGGGATCGTTCGGGATGACAGGGGGCGGCACCGGGGCGGGCGGAAAGCGGCGGCTACCGCTCGACCAGCCGCCCGTCCGACTCGTGGCCGAGTATCGCGCGCGACAGCGCGGTGAGCACGTGCTGGAGTTCGGCGTGCTGCTCGGGTGACCAGCCTGCCAGCTGGTCCTGCAGCCAGTCGCGCTGGGCGGCGAAAAGCCGCTCCGCGGTCTGCGCGCCGTCGCTGGTCAGCGCCAGGAGGCCGTCGGTCCTGGTGATGAGCCCCTTGCTGATCAGCGACTCGGCGACCGGGTGGCCCTCGGCCACCGTGACTCCGGCCTGCCTGGCGAGCTCAGGGCCCGGCGTCGCGCCCTGGCTGGCGAGCCGGGTCAGCAGCCAGCACGCGCCGCCGGGCAGCTCGAGCCCGGCGAGCCTGGCCAGCTTGGCGTACCCGAACCGCCGCAGGTCGGCGCCGGACAGCCGGGCCATCACCCGCTCGGCCTCCTCGGCGGACGAGCGCTGGGTCGGCGCCGCGCCCAGCCCCTCGCCGAGGTCGGACGCGCTCGCCGAGCTGCGCACCGTCTCGCCCGCGGCGGTGCGCAGCGGCACCTCGCGCAGGAACCAGGACAGCGCGAACGCGGCCAGCGCGATCGGGACGGCGGTCAGGAACACCGGGTGCAGGGAGATGCTGAAGGCGTGCAGCACGTCGTGCTGGACGGCCGGCGGGAGCCTGCTCAGCAGCTGCTTGGTGTCGGACTCGAGGGCGGCGGCGCTGAAGCCCGCGGGCAGCGGGATGCCGTGCAGCGCGGCGGCGAGGTTGCCCGCGAGCTGGTTGCTGAAGATCGCGCCGAATATCGACACGCCGAACGCGCCGCCGATCGACCGGAAGAACGTCACGCCCGAGGTGCCGGCGCCGAGGTCCTGGTAGCTGACCGTGTTCTGCACCGCGATCACGAGCACCTGGATGATCAGGCCGAGGCTGAGCCCGAGCAGGAAGAAGTACAGGTTCAGCGTCAGCGTCGGGGTGGTCTCATCGATCCGGGACAGCAGGAAGAGCGCGACAGCCATCAGCGCCGTGCCGACGATCGGGTAGACCTTGTACCTGCCGGTCCGCGCGATCAGCTGACCGCTGCCCACCGAGGTGATCAGCAGGCCGACCACCATCGGCAGCAGGTACACCCCGGAGATCGTCGGCGAGACGCCGTGCACGACCTGCAGGAACAGCGGCAGGTAGGACACCGCGCCGAACAGCGCGAACCCGGCGGCCAGGCTGACCGCGCACGACACGCTGAACACCGAGTTCTTGAACAGCGGCAGCGGCAGCACGGGTTCGGCCGCCCGCCGCGCCGACAGGTACCAGCCTGCGAGCAAGGCGAGCGAGAGGATGAACAGCCCGATGATCACGCCGGAGCCCCAGGGGAAGGTGGTGCCGCCCCAGGACGTGGCGAGCACCACGGCCGTGGCGAACCCGGCGAGCAGCACCGCGCCCGCGTAGTCGATCCGGTGCTCGCGCCTGGCGCCGGTGACCGGCAGCACGACGGCGATCACCACCAGCGCGACCGCGCCGATCGGCAGGTTGATGTAAAACACCCAGCGCCAGCTGAGGTTGTCCACGAAGAACCCGCCGAGCAGCGGCCCGATCACGCTCGCCAGTCCGAAGACCGCGCCGAAGGCGCCCTGGTACTTTCCGCGCTCCCTGGCCGAGACGACGTCGCCGATGATCGCCTGGGTGAGCACGATCAGGCCGCCGCCGCCGACGCCCTGCAGGGCGCGGAAGCCGATGAGCTCGCCCATGTTCCGCGACTGACCGCACAGCGCCGACCCGACGAGGAAGATCGCGATCGCGCCGAGGAACAGGTACTTGCGCCCGTACTGGTCGCCGAGCTTTCCCCAGACCTGCGTGGTGGCGGTGGTGGCGAGCAGGTACGCCGTGACCACCCACGACAGGTGGGACAGGCCGCCGAGGTCGCTCACGATCGTCGGCAGCGCGGTGGCCACGATCGTCTGGTCCAGCGCGGACAGCAGCAGCGCCAGCATCAGCGCGATGTAGATGACAAGCAGCTGCCGGCCGTGCACCTCCTGAGACGGCGCTGCCGGTGCCTGCGCTGCCGGTGCCTGCGCTGTGGGCCGCGCCGGCGCTGGCCGCATAGGCGGCGTAACCGGCGATTCCCCTGGTGACGACACACGGGGCTGATACCCCCGTGATCGTGCGCCAACCGGCCCTGACCGCCTGCACGGAGGTCAGGGCCGGTTGGGGGGCATTACCAGCCGCCGCCTCCGCTGCTGGTCGTGGAGGTGTCGCTCGCGCCGATCGTGATCGCGTACCAGTAGGCGCCGAACCCGTCCACGTCGTTCCCGTTGACCTGCCCGGGAGCGGTGTCCGCCGCGAACGTGTAGAGCGGGTGGCCGTTGTAGGTCGCCTGCCTAACGCCGCCGGCCCTGGTGATCGTGCCGAGCTTGCCTGGCAGCGACACGCCGGCCGCCGCCTGCGGTGTCCCTGTCACCGGCGGCCACGCTGCCGCGCACGCGCCTGTGCAGGCGGACGTGTCGCCCTTGTCGGCGGCGAACCAGTAGACCGTCATGCCCGCGCCGTCGGCGAGCACGACGCCAAGGCTGGTGCTCTCGGTCTTCAGCGTCACGGTTCCCGCGGCCACCGCAGGGCTGGCCGCCGTGCTCGGCGGCGTGCTTGCCGCCGCGGCCGCCGGCGTGGTGGACGGGGTGCTCGGCGGGCTGCTCGACGAGCCGCACGCCGCCAGGAACAGGCCGGTCACCGCCACCCCGGCGATTGTCGCCGTCATCACGATCGCGCGTCGCGGCAGCCCTGTGCCGCGCCGACCCGTGTGCCGACTCCCCGCCACATTCGACGTCCGTGCAGTCTCCGTGGCCATGGTGTCCATGGTGTCTCTCCGTTCCGTGAGGTCACTCGCACCTACCCGGACTTACGGACGGCGTCCGTATCGGGTTCACCGCGCGGCGCGGAAATACCGAACCGGGCCGCGCGCGGCGCACCGCGTCAGGCGGACGGACAGATCAACCGGCTTACTTCTTGGGGTGCTCGCGCCGCCAGAGCACGACGAGCACCGTGACGATGAAAACGAAGATGACGGCCGAGAGCAGGTAACCCACCACCCGCGCATTCTACGAGGACGGGCGAAGTTCCGCGATCCGGGAATCCTCAAGTGGCGTCACTGCGCCCTGCGGTCAGGCAGCGGGGAGCCAGTCGGCGTTGGCACCGCTGAGCAGCAGGCACGGGTTCTGCCCGGCTACCTGGCCCGCCAGCCAGGCGGCGTAGGCCGTCGCGGCCGCGGGCTCGACGGCGAGCCGGAAATCCTCCCACAGCCGGTCGCGGGCGCTGACGATCTGCTCATCGGTGACGATGGCGAGCGTGACCGGACTGGCCGCGACGGCGGCCAGCGCCAGCTCGCCGATGCGGCTGGCGCCGAGCGCGGAGGCGGCGACCGAGTCGGCGCCCACCTGGACCGGCTTGCCCGCCGCGACGGCGGCGTGCAGGGTCGGGCAGCCGGCCGGCTCCACGGCCACCACCGGGCAGGGCGCGATCGCGCCGCTCACCCCGGCGAGCAGCCCGCCGCCGCCGACCGGGACCGCCACCGCGTCGCATTCGGGCAGGTCGGCGGCTATCTCGAGGCCGACCGTGCCCTGGCCGGCCACCACGGCGGGGTCGTCGTAGGCGTGCACGTAGTAGCGGCCGTCCCGGTCGGCAAGCTCGCGGGCGGCGTGCTCGGCTTCGGCGTAGACGCTGCCTGTCTTCACGACCTCCGCGCCCTGGGCGGCGATCCGGCGGGCCTTCGCCTCGGGCACCGTGGCCGGCACGAACACCGTAGCGGGGATGCCGAGCCACCGGGCGGCCGTCGCGACGCCGACCCCGTGGTTGCCGCCGGAGGCGGTGACGACCTGGCGCGGCCGGACGAGCAAGAGCGCGTTCAGCGCGCCGCGGATCTTGAACACGCCGGTGACCTGCAGGTGCTCCAGCTTGAAGCTGACCGCGCGGCCGTCGACGGCGGCGCGCAGCACCGGCGTGCGCCGGATGTAGGGGGCTATCCGCGCGGCGGCAGCACGGTAGTCCTGGGGAGTCGGGAGGGATCGTTCGGGATGATGGGAGAGCTCAGCGCCTCGCATGCCGTCACCTTTTCACCGGGCGGGAGGGGACGCGGTGAGCTCGCGGAGCGCGGCCAGCTCGGCCGCGGACGGCGGCGGGAGGACCTGCGGCGCCACGGCGATCGCCACGTCCCAGCCGGTGCGCTCCCTGACCGTGCCGGCGGCGACGCCGGGAAAGAGCGCGGTCATCGTGAACTCGCAGGTCCGCGGGTCGGGCGTGAGCACGCCGAGGTCGGTGATGACCTGCCGCGGGCCGCGGCCGCGCAGGCCGAGGCGCTCCCGGTCGCCGGGGCCCGCGCCGTAGCCGACCGAGGTGACGAAGTCGACCTTCTCGACGAACGTCCGGCGGCTCTGCCTGACGATCACGATGACCTCCTTGCAGGACGCCGCGATCTCCGGCGCGCCGCCCGCGCCGGGCAGCCGCACGCTGGGGTGGCCGTAGTCGCCGACCACCGTCGTGTTGATGTTCCCGTACTTGTCGATCTGGGCCGCGCCGAGGAAGCCCACGTCGATCCGGCCTGGCTGCAGCCAGTAGTTGAAGATCTCGGGGACGGAGATCACCGCGTCGGCGGTCTGCGCGAGTATGCCGTCGCCGATGGACAGCGGCAGCCGGCCCGGCTTGGCGCCGATCGTGCCCGACTCGTAGACGAGCACGAGGTTGGGCGCGTGCGTGGCGCGGGCGAGGTTGGCCGCGGCGCTCGGCAGGCCGATCCCGACGAAGCAGGTCATGCCGTCGGTGAGCGCGCGGGCGGCGGCCACGGTCATCATCTCGTCGGCGGTGTAGTCGCTCACGCGGGGCTCCCGGCGCTCACTTCGTAGATCTGCTCGTCAAGCCACCTGCCGAACGTGTCGCGGTCCCGCGCGATCGCGTCCCAGGCGACGTAGTAGCCGTTGTCGCGCACGGTGTAGTCGAGCGCGTAGGACGGGTGAGCGCCGTTCGGCACATGCGCCACGTAGCTCACCGTCCAGGACGGCAGCACGACCGCGTTGGGCCTGGGGTCCAGGGAGGCGACGACCTCCTCCACGGTCACGATCGAGCGCCGCGCGGAAAGGACCGCTTCCTTCTGCACCCCGGTGATGCCCCACAGCTGGACGTTGCCTGCCCGGTCGGCCCGCTGCGCGTGGATGATCGCGACGTCCGGGTTGACCGCGGACACGGCGGTCAGCTGCTCCCCGGTGAACGGGCAGGTGACCTGCTTGATCGACTCGGTCTGAGTGACCAGCCCGGTCCCGTTGTAGCCGCGCAGCACCGCGAACGGCAGCCCGGCCGCGCCGGCCGCGTACCGGTTCGCCATCCCGGCGTGGCTGTGCTCCTCGATCTCCAGCGGGGCGGGCCAGCCGTGCTCGACCGCGTCCCTGAACCGGTGCAGCGAGCCCACCCCGGGGTTCCCGCCCCAGGAGAAGATCAGCTTGCGCGCGCAGCCCGCGCCGATCAGCTGGTCGTAGATCAGGTCCGGTGTCATCCTGATCAAGGTGAGCTCACGGCGTCGCTGCCGGATCACCTCATGACCCGCCGCGAACGGTATCAGGTGGGTGAACCCCTCCATCGCGACCGTGTCACCGTCACGGACCGCGCGGCTGACAGCCTCCGCGAGCGAGACGATCTGCGCCATATCGCTCCCGTCTTTGTTGCGTCTTCAACGACCATACCTTCGGTCGGGCGAACGGGGGAACAGGCGTTCGGATAGCGAACATCCGCGGCGCGTCCCCGGCCAGGTCCCCGCTGCGTGCCGGGCTGCGTGCCGGGCTGCGTGCCGGGCTGCGTGCCGGCTACTCCGGTTGAGCCGGGAATGTTAATGTGCCGATCATGACCGCAGTACCTGAAGGCGGCCCCGGGCTGCCGCAACGCCGCACGCTTGTCACCGAGATACCCGGACCGGCCTCGCGCGAGCTGTCCGCCCGGCGCGCCGGCGCGGTCGCGCGCGGCGTGTCGACCGTGCTGCCCGTGTTCGTCACGGCGGCCGGCGGCGGGGTGCTCGTCGACGTCGACGGCAACTCGCTGATCGACTTCGGCTCGGGCATCGCGGTCACCGGGGTGGGCAACGCCGCGCCCCGGGTGTCGTCGCGGGTGGCGGCGCAGGCGGCCCAGTTCACGCACACGTGCTTCATGGTGGCCCCCTACGAGGGGTACGTGGAGGTGTGCGAGTCGCTTGCCCGGCTGACGCCGGGCACGCACGAGAAGCGCTCGGCGCTGTTCAACTCCGGCGCGGAGGCCGTGGAGAACGCGGTCAAGATCGCCAGGCACGCGACCGGGCGTTCGGCCGTGGTGGCCTTCGACCACGCCTACCACGGGCGCACCAACCTGACGATGGCGCTGACCGCGAAGAACATGCCGTACAAGCAGGGGTTCGGGCCGTTCGCCGCCGAGATCTACCGGGTGCCGATGGCGTATCCGCTGCGCTGGCCGGACGGGCCGGACGCCTGCAGGGCCGAGGCGCTCGGCGTGGTCAAGAGCCTGATCCACTCCCAGGTCGGCGAGTCCAACGTGGCGGCGATCATCATCGAGCCGATCCAGGGCGAGGGCGGGTTCATCGTGCCGCCTAAGGGGTTCCTGCCTGGGCTCGCGAAGTTCTGCGCGGACAACGGCATCGTGTTCATCGCCGACGAGATCCAGTCCGGGTTCTGCCGGACCGGCGACTGGTTCGCGTGCTCGCATGAGGGCGTGGTCCCGGACCTGATCACCACCGGGAAGGCCATCGCGGACGGGCTGCCGCTGGCCGGCGTGACCGGGCGGGCCGCGCTGATGGATGCGGTCCACCCGGGCGGGCTCGGCGGCACCTACGGCGGCAACCCGGTCGCGTGCGCCGCCGCGCTCGGCGCGATCGAGACGATGGTGGCTGAGGACCTGGCGGGCCGCGCGCGCCGGATCGGGGAGATCATGCTGCCCCGGCTGCGCAAGCTGGCCGAGCAGTTCCCGGTCATCGCCGACGTCCGCGGCCGCGGCGCGATGATCGCGGTCGAGCTAACGCATCCCGGCACGCTCGAGCCGGACGCGGCGGCCACCGCTGCTGTGGCGGCGGCGTGCCACAAGGCGGGGCTCGTGGTGCTGACGTGCGGGACATTCGGCAACGTGCTGCGGTTCCTGCCGCCGATGGTGATCGGCGAGGACCTGCTCGAGGAGGGGCTGGGGATCCTGGAGGACGCGTTCGGGACGCTGTAGGTTTTTTATCCCGAACGATCCGGGGCGGCTCTCCGGCGAGCTCGTCTAGGCCTTGGCGGGATTTACGACACGGCGGGGCTGGTCGCGGGCTAGCCGAGCTTGTCAAATCGTCTGTGTAAGCTAAGGCAGTTGTTGTCCTTCTGTTACCTTTGCTGCGGGTGATCAGACAGGGACGCGGTCGCCGAAATGGACGGCGAATGCGTTCAGTGCTGCTTTCCAGCCGTAGCTTCCGGTGCCGCGTTCTCCTCTTTCGCGGACCAGGCCGTCGCCGTCGATATGCCGGCCGGTGATATTCCTTATCCCGAGGTAGAGGAGCTTGACGGCAGCGTCATCATCGGGGAAATGACCCCGGTTCTTTATTATCTTCCGCAGCTGGAAGTTAATTGATTCAATCGCGTTCGTCGTGTAGATCACCTTCCTGATGGACGCGTCGTACTGCAGGAATGGCACGAACTGGTCCCAGGCCCGTTCCCACGCGGCGACCAGGCCGGGGTTCTTCTTCCCGAACTCGCGGCGCAGATTCTCCAGCGCGGCCTTCGCCGCCGCCTCGTTCACCGCCGTGTAAATCGGCCGCATCGCGGCGGCCGCCTTCTTCCGCTGGTCCCAGGCGACGTATTTCAGCGACGCGCGGATGAGGTGCACCACGCACGTCTGCACGATGGCCTTCGGCCAGGCCGCGGCGATGGCGCCGGGCAGCCCGTTAAGCCCGTCGCAGCAGACGAAAAGGACGTCCCGGACGCCGCGGTTGCGGAGCTCGGCGAGCACCCCGGCCCAGAACCCGGCGCCCTCGGAGGCGGCCAGCCAGATCCCCAGCACATGCTTGAACCCGTCGGCGTCCACCCCGATGACCAGGTAGGCGGCCTTGTTGTGCACCATGCCGCCGTCACGGACCTTCACCACCAGCGCGTCAATGCAGGGAATCGCGTAAAACGAGTCCAGCGGCCTGGTCTGCCAGGCGATTATCTCGTCCTGCACGACGTCGGTGATATTCGAGATCAGCGCGGGCGAGACTTCCGCGCCGTACACCTCCGCCAGGTGCGCCTGAATATCGCGGGTGGTCATGCCGCGCGCGTAAAGCGACAGGATGATATCCCCGATCTGCCCGAGCCGCCGCTGCCCCTTCTTCACGATCACCGGCTCGAAAGCCGAGTTCCGGTCCCGGGGCACGGAAATCCGCACGCACCCGGCCGTCGTAGCCACCGTTTTCCCGTAATGCCCGTTGCGGGAATTCCCCGACCCGTTTCCCGCCGGGTCGCCCTTCACGTATCCCAGGTGATCGTCCATTTCTGCGGCCAGCGCCCGCTCGATCACCTTCGCGGTCAGCTGCCCGATCAGCCCGTCCGGGCCGTCC
>JASHPP010000204.1 GCA_030038035.1 Trebonia sp. | reverse complement strand
TCTTGTCCGTCTGCACGTACCCGGCGCCCTCCAGTTTGCGCAGGTGGGTGATCAGGTTGCCCGGTGTCAGCCCGATCATGTCCTGCAGCCTGGTGAAGGACAGGGTGTCGCCGTCCGGCAGCGCCGCCAGCGTCACCATCAGGCGAAGCCGGGCCGGCGCGTGGATGACCGGGTCGAGCCCGTCGTCGCTCATCGGCGCGCCCGGGCGAACGCGACGGCCGCTACGACCAGGAACCCGGCCCCGGCCGCCAGCGCGTCCACGGCCCAGACCCCCACCGCGCCCGCGAACCCGCTGCACCCCGCCACGACGATCTGCCAGCCGCCCAGGCCGAACACGTGCCAGTTCTGCCAGACAGCGGTGCTGGCGACGAGAACTACCCCGGCCACGAGTATCGGCCCGGATGCGCCCATCACTGCGATGACTCCCAGGCTCGCGCCGGCGGAGCGGAGCGCGGCCTCCATGAGGTACACGCCGCCCAGTCCGAGGGCACCTGCCAGGACGTAGCTGCGCCGCCGCCGCGCGGACGCGCCGCCAACGCCGCTGACCGCCCGGTTCGTCACCCCCACGGTGGTCGCACAAGCGATCGCGGCGAGCACGATGACCAGCGCGATCGCCCAGCCCTGCGGCGCCTGGTAGGGCCGCTGCCCGCGGACCGACAGCCAGATCACGCCGTAACCGAGCAGGTATACCAGCCCCCAGCTCGCGAAGATCGCCGGGCGGTTGATCGTCAGCTCGTGTTCGGCCCGCTTGCGCGCCTCTCCCATGATGGCTATCGCGTCCCGCGCGTCCATCGCTCCCTCATCGGGGCCCGTGGCGTCCCGCATGCCGGTTCCCTCGTTCATGGCGCCTCCAGACTTAACTTTGTGGCTCAAAGCTAGTGTACTTTGCATTTCAAAGTCAAGAGCGGGGCGGGTGGCCTGAGCGCGGAATAGCCAGCGGAATAACCAGCGGAATAACCAGGTGCCCCGCGGTAGCGGGGCTGCTAGGTTCCTGCTGTGGACGAGGATGCCTTCCTGCGTCACGTTGCCGGACGTCTCGGGGACCTGCCCGCAGTGAAGGCGGTCACCCTGGGCGGTTCCCGCGCCGACGGCACGCACCGGCCGGACAGCGACTGGGATTTCTCGATCTACTACAGAGGTCACTTCGATCCGCAGGCGCTGCGCGACGTCGGGTGGCCTGGCGAGGTTTTCGAAGTCGGCGGCTGGAGCCCTGGCGTGTTCAACGGCGGGGCGTGGCTGGACGTCGACGGCCGCCGGGTGGACGTGCACTACCGCGACCTGGACGCCGTTGACCGCGAGATCGCCGCGTCACGGGAGGGCCAGTTCCGCATCGAGCCGCTGATGTTTCACCTCGCGGGTATTCCGTCTTACCTGCTGCTGGCGGAGCTGGCCGTCAGGCTTGAGCTGCGCGGCCAGTTGCCGACCCCGGAATTCCCGCCCGCACTGCGCGAGCGGGCACCGGGAGTCTGGTGGCGCAGAGCCGAACAGACGTTTGGCTACGCGCGCGCCAGCCACGCACCCTACGGCCGGCTGGCCCAGTGTGCCGGGCTCGTGGCCCAGGCGGCCTCCCAGGCGGCGCATGCGGTGCTGGCCGCTCGCGGCCAGTGGGTCACCAACGAGAAGACACTGCTCACCCGCGCGGGGCTGCGCCAGGTCGATGAGTTCATCGCCGCTGGCGCAGCTGATCGCGGGCTCGGCCCCGGCGTGCTGCGCGACGTTGTGGACACGTCCCGTGCCCTCTGCTTCGCAGCGGTGCAGGAGGCTCGCTCAGCGGGATGGCGGCATGCGGCGCTTTCGTGAGCTGGCGGCCGGCGTCCTCATAGCCACTGCTGACTTCGCCGCCACCAACAGCGTGGCGGTCGTCGCTGGCGACGGCGGGTGTCTGGTCATCGACCCGGCCATATCGGTCGCCGACCTTTCCGGGCTGGCGGCCGATCTTGCCGGGTCCGGGTTGCGGGCGCGGCTGGGTTTCGCCACCCACCCGCACTGGGACCACGTGCTGTGGAACCGTGAGCTGGGTGCTGTGCCCAGGTACGCGGCCCCGCGCGCGGTGACGATCACCCTGACCGAGCGCGACGGCATGGTCAGGCAGCTCCAGCGGTCGGCGCCTGGGCACGATCTGGACCTGTTCGGGCAGCTAGTGCCGCTGCCGGAGGGCGCGGACGCGATTGCCTGGGACGGGCCGGCCGCCCGGCTGATCATCCACGACGGCCACGCGCCGGGGCACGCTGCGGTGTTTCTCCCTGACTCCGGTGTCCTGGTGGCGGGCGACATGCTTTCCGATACCGAGATTCCGGTCCTGGATACCGTCGCGGACGACCCGCTCGGCGATTACCGCGCGGGCCTGGCCCTGCTCGGCGCGGTGCCTGGTGTGCGGTGGCTCGTGCCGGGTCACGGGAACGTCGCGGACGCCGGGGAGTTCCGCCGCCGCGTGGCAGCCGACACGGGCTATCTTGACCTGCTGGCGGCGGGCAAGCCCTTCCATGACCCCCGCTGCACCAAGGACTGGATGCGCGACGCGCACGAGCGGCAACTGCGGACCGTCGCCGGCCTTAGCTGACAGGTATCGGGTCGTCGTCGCGCGTTTGCCGGCGCCTGTGCCGCCACGCCGTCCAGATGATGACGCCGGCGATGGGCCCGGCGCCGGCGAGCATGGTGGCGCGGATTCCTGCCGCGGTCGCGACCCAGCCGCCGGCGAGTGCGCCCAGTGCCTCCGCGCCTCCCGCGACGGTCCCGTACAGGCTGCTGACCCGGCCAAGCAAGCGGTCGGGCACGCGGCGCTGGCGCATCGTGACCGCGGTGATGTTGAACAGGGCAAAGGCCGCGCTGCTGGCCGCGAGCATCAGGGCGGCGACTATCACGTTGGCGGTGAGGCCCAGGACGAGCTGGCTTGCGGCCATGACGAGCCCGGCAAGCAGCAGCGACCCCCATGCGCCCATTCGCCGGGTGAGGCGAGACCCGGTCGCGCCGGCCGCGATCCCGCCGATCGCGCCGATCGCCAGCAGCGCGCCGTAGGCGCCAGGCCTTTGGCGCAGGATCTGGATCACGTACAGGACGAGCACCGCGAACCACGCGGCATCCATGGCGCTGATGACGCCCACAGCGATCGTCAAGTCCCTGATGTCGGAGTGGCCCCGCAACCACGCCAGGCCCGCAGCGAGATCCCGGCGCATGGTGGCACCCCTTCTCGCCGGGCCCGGCTGCCGCGCAGGCAGGAAAACGCTGGGCAGGGTGAGCAGCAGCAGCACGGCGACGCCCAGTGTCCCGGCGTTCACCGCGAACGGCAGGACCGCCGCAAGGCCGAACAGCCAGCCCCCGGCTGCGGGCCCGGCCAGTTCGCTGCCGACGATCTGCCCGGCGATCACCCGGCCGTTAGCCCGGTCCAGGTCGGCGGAATCCACGAGCCGGGGCACGCAGGTCGCGGCGGCGGTGTTGCGCAGCGCCGAGCCGACGCCCGTAGTGAAACCCGTGACGTAGATCAGGGCCAGCCCGGCCGCGTGCACCAGGATCGCCGCGGCCAGCGCCGCGATGATGACTGCCCGCGCAGTGTCTACCGCCACCATGAGCCGGCGCCGGTCGCTGCGGTCGACGATGACTCCCAGCCCTGCGCCGACCAGCAGCCACGGCAGGCTCTGCACCGCGGTGACCGCCGCGACAGCGGCCGGTGAGCGGGTGAGCTGAGCGGCAAGCAGGGGGAGGGCCGCCAGCCGCACGCCGTCCCCGAAATTTGCCAGGAAGCCTGACAGCCAGTAACGGTGGAACGGCTTCGGCAGCGCGGCGGCAGACGCGACCATGCCCGGCATCATCTCACGTCGTCGTTATCGTCCCCGGTCCGATCGTGCCGCGAGGTCTCGCTACCGGCGGTTGATGTCCATCAGGTGATCGTGCATTTCATGAGCGTTGCGGCGGATGATCTCGACTGCGCCGAGGGCGCCGAATTCCGGATGGCGGACCTCAGCGCCGGCGGGAGCCGCTCGCGCCGCGTGGTCCCAGTCACGTGCTGCCGACCGTAACACGATCAGGCCGACCACGGGCGAAAGCCGCTCGTACCGCCGGACATCGGCGAGGGCGTTCTCGTCCCAGCAGGTGATGCCGCGATCAGGATCGTGTGTGAGGGTGAGAAGCCGCTCGGTGCCGATGCGCAAGACGTCGACCAGGTGCCACGGGTACATCGCGGCCGACCAGGGCGGGCCCGTGCGCTGGCTTGGGTCCGGGCTTCGCGCGAGGGCCGCCGACACGGCGTCAGGGGTTTGTGCCACCAGGTCGATGGCGGCCTGGCGCGCGATGGTCCAGTCGGCCTGAACGAAGAGGCAAGCAGCCGGCTGGGGCAGTCACCCCGCTTCCGTTCGGAATAACAATTGCCCTTTCTCTCCCGAACGGACCGTGGCGGCTGTCCAGCGTCCCTATCCTGACGATCAGCTTGGCAGGCTCCGGGCGGAGAGCGAGCTCCGCTTAGCCCGCCCGGCGGCGGGCTGGCCCGTCCCTGCCCGCACGCGACCGATGATCCGGTAAAGCGAGTGGGGCTGCGCGGCCCATACTCTTACTCTCTCGTCTGTCCTGCGGATGGACCGGTGGGAGCCACCTGGGTTCCCGGCCGATCCGGCCGGCCGATGGCCCGGCATGGGCGCAACCTGGCTGCTCAGCATCGGAGCGGGGATCAGCCTGGCCATGCGGCACGGCGGCACGGCGGCACATCTGTGAGTGACCGTGCGTCGCTCCGGTTCGCTGTGCGCTCGGGCACGCAGCGGGCAGGGGTGCTTATCTGCGTCCCGCGTCGCTGGTGATCGTCTGTCTAGACTTTTGACTTGTAGCCGTGCGCCACGATTCCAAAAGAATTATGGAAGCCGAGTCGCTCGCCAAGGCGCTGTGCTACTCCAAGCTGACTTGACCAATACGGGATAAGCGTGGCTTCGTCGAATGCGCCGCGGGCGAAGGAGAGAACCGATTCCTCATCGACTCCATCGCGCACAACATGGTACTCCACCGTATCGCGTGGGTTTGTCTCATCGAAGGCCCCGCGCATTCTACGTAGCCTGGTCTGAAGCCCCTCTACAAGACTGCCCTGCCGTAGGCGCCAGGCAAAGTACGCTGCTCGCTCGGCGCGATGAGCTGCTGGATGTCGCGAATACCATACAGGGTCCTGCAGCGTGAGAAGCGCGCCGCCTCTTACGATCCGCCGGGATGCTTCGCTGAGAAATCCCATGTAATCAGGGATATGATGGAGAACTGACACGCACATTAGCAGGCTGTAGTCTGCGTCAACGTGGCGCAATTTGCCGTCAGGCGCGTAGAGCGCATGGAGCTTAGGGTTCGTGCCGAACCGACGTTGCAACTCCTCGATCGAGGGTCTGGACATGTCAACTGCGGTGACATCGCAGCCCAAGGCGAGCGCGTGCATGGTGAATCCTCCGTGTCCCGCGCCGATCTCCAGCACTCGCAGCGGGAGTCCCTGCTCAGCGAGCCTATGTACGGTTCCGCGCAGTACTTCAACCAAGCGGTCATGCAACGCCGGCTGAGCCAGATGGGGGCTTCCTCTCCGGTAGTCGATGCCGGAATGGTAATACGCCTCCTGCGGGTTCATGGTTTAACTCGGGCTCCCTGTTTCCATACCGGGCTCGCCGAGAGCGGTCAACACCGGACACGGCGACCTTTCACCACATGCCTACGTGCCACCTGCCTGGAGCCGCTCGCCAGGAGCTATGCAGCACTAGTATCGAGCATGCAGCGGTGATACGAGCCTTACCTGCCCAGAATACGCCTTAAGCGTCGGCCCCCTCACGGCGGTGGCCGGCCAGTCGTGCCAGCTGCAGGCGCTGGCGCTGGCCCGGTTAGTGATTCGAGCATTGGGCAAGCTCCAACTTGCCGTGCACGGAATACGCGCCGAAGCGGGCCGTGTTAATTTAGCGACGGCGGTGCCGGTCAGGCCCCGATCCCGGCAGGTCCGTAAAACTATTGCCTTCGTGCCTCGAATGCGCATGCTCCAGAACGGATTGTTCTGTACGCGCCGACGGCGGCGCGCCGAGTGTTCCCGAGCCCCGCGGGATTGGCTGGCCGCGCGACTGGCGGCGATCACTGTCGCCGCGGCCGTGACGGTATCGGCCCGCTGCCGAAGTGTCTATACATGCGGCTCCATGCACGGCCGGCGCGGGCGCTCGCACCATGCGGATGGCACAGCGCATGGCAACCGCGCACAGCGCCGTTCTGCATGTGGGCACGAGCCGGATATCGAGGCGGAGATTTGGTCCAGATCCAGGTATCCTGCTCCAGGCGCCAGATGCGCCGCATTGACCCCTGCTGACACGAGCTGACCATCGATGATGGTGACAGTCAGCCCATCTCCATGCTGATTTCGGATGCCATGCCGCGTTCAGTATTCACTCGCCGCCACCTAAGCTTCAACGAGAGGCTTCCCCTCATCCACAAGCTGATGCGCTCGCTGGTGGGACACCCTGAGCGCAATGCCAACGTCCCGCAACGGTAGGCCCTGCTCGTGCAGGTGCCGGGCGGCGTTCCGGAGAAGCCTGGCTGCCTCGGACTGGTCGCGCGCCGCGCGCACGCAACGCCGCTGACTCGTCGAGTTCGCGCCGCACATCCTTGGGCAAGACGATGTGAACGTCCAGACCGAAGGAGTCGGGGGCTTCATCGGTCATCGGGCGGGCGGCCACAGCGCCAGGCAGCCCGGCGAGGCCGCGCGCGTCCTCGCCACCCTCGCTGAGGTGCCCCGGCAGGCGGGCGCGTGAGCCCGGACCCGCCGCTGCCGGGAACCGCGGTCCGGGCTGGACACCGTGCTGGTCGCCGGGTGCGCCGTCAACCGGTGACGAGCCCAGTCAGCTGCAGGCCCGGACCCCGCGGGAGATCGCGGGGCCGGGTCGTTCCCGGGTGCACCGGAGCGCGGAAGCCCTGACCGGGGACCGCGCCGTCCCCGCGGCCGGGGAGCGGTACCGTGGGAGTAGGAGAGCCATGACAGAGTACGTCGACGGCGCGGGGCGCCGGCACGCCGCGCCGGACCACGCCTGCCGGGCGGCCGGGCCCATCCCGGTGCTGTGTCTTGGCACCGCCCGCCGCGCGGACGGGACGTTCGACGAGGCGTTCCTCGCCGGGCTGCGCACCGCCCTCCACGAGATCGGGTTCCTGCAGCTCACCGGCTACGGCGCGACCCCCGGGCAGATCGGCGAGCTGACCGCGGCGGCGGCCCGGTTCTTCGCGCTGCCGCTGGAGCAGCGGCTGCGGCTGGACAACCGGCTGTCCCCGCACTTCCGGGGCTACACCCGGCTCGGGCACGAGATCACCGCCGGC
>JASHPP010000203.1 GCA_030038035.1 Trebonia sp. | reverse complement strand
CTGCGCAGCAACAACATGCAGTGGGACTTCTGGACGCTGTCGCCGGAGTCGGCTCACCAGGTGACGATCCTGATGAGCGACCGCGGCACGCCGCGCACCTGGCGGAACATGCACGGCTTCAGCAGCGACACGTACATGTGGGAAAACGCCGGCGGGGAGAAGTTCTGGGTCAAGTACCACTTCAAGACCGAGCAGGGCATCCAGAACATGACCGACGCTGAGGCCAGGGCCATGCGCGCCGAGGACCTCGACTACCACCGCCGTGACCTGCGCGAGGCGATCGCCCGCAACGACCACCCGGCCTGGCGCCTTGAGATGCAGATCATGCCGTACGAGGACGCGGCCGGCTACCGCTACAACCCGTTCGACGTGACCAAGGTCTGGCCGCACGAGGACTACCCGACGATCCCCGTCGGCCGGATGGTGCTCGACCGCAACCCGGAGAACTTCTTCGCCCAGATCACCCAGGCCGGGTTCGACGTGGCGAACATGGTCCCTGGCATCGGGCCAAGCCCGGACCGGATGGTGCTCGGGCGGATGTTCGCCTACGCCGACTCCAACCGCTACCGCACCGGCCCGAACTATGAGCAGCTCCCGGTCAACCGGCCAGTCGGCGAGGTGCACAACTACAACAAGGACGGCCCGATGCGCTACTCCCACAGCGGGAGCCAGCCGGTCTACGCGCCGAACAGCTACGGCGGGCCCAGGGCCGACTCCCAGCGCTACCACGACCCCGGCTGGTTCGTGGAGGCCGCGGACATGATGCGCACGGCCTACGAGGCGCACAAGGAGGACGACGACTTCATCCAGCCGGGCACGCTTTACCGCCAGGTCATGACGCCGACCGACCGGGACCATCTGGCCGGCAACATCGTCTGGAACCTGAGCCAGGGCGTGGAACGGTTCATCCAGGAGCGGGCGGTCAACGACTACTGGGCCAAGGTCGACCCCGACCTCGGCGCGCGCGTCGCCCGCGGGCTGCGCCTGGCGGCCCCGGCCCGGTAGCCCGCCGGCACGCCGGCCGGGGCCAGGTAAGGACCGGCTGGCGGCCAGCAGCGCGGTGTGCGCCATCGTGTAGAGCAGTTCGGCCATCGAGTCCGCGCTGAGCTCACTGGCACTGTGCGGAGTCGAGTTGAGCAGCCCGAACATGGCGTGCACCGCCGTGCGCAGCCGGGCCTGGGCAGCGTCGGGGGCCAGTTCGCTCAGCACGGTCACCCATTCCTCGACATACAGCCGCTGCAGGCGGCGGATCTGCCGCCGGGCCGGCTCGGGCACGTTGGCAAGCTCCCGGTTGTGCACCGTGATCAGGTCGGGCTGGCTGAGCGCGAAGTCGATGTGCCAGCGCAGCAGCGCGTCGAGGGCGGCGGACGCGTCCCGCGCCGCGACGGCCCGGCGGCTGCCCTCCTCGAGCAGCCGCTGGCTGATGCCGAGCAGCATCTCGGCAAGGACGCCTTCCTTCCCGGGGAAGTGCCGGTAGATGCCGGGGCCGGACAGCCCAGCGGCCGAGCCGATGTCGTCGATGGAGACCCCGTGAAAGCCGCGCCTGGCGAACAGCCCGGCCGCCGCGGCCAGGATCTCCTCCCGCCGCAGCCCCCGACGCGCCGCGCGGCGGGTCCGTGTCGTGCCGGCCGGAAGGGCGCTGCCGGCCGGAAGGGCACCACTGCTCATCTGCACGGTTCCATGCTAGACGCCGAAAGTTAACGTGCCCTAACATTATTAGTGCATAAGCACCTGATCCAGCTAGTACCGATTAACTATGGGCGATGGTGAGCCGTGACCGAGGCGCCGGTGCTGCACAGCAGGGCCGATCCGGCCAGCGAGGCCTTCAAGCGCAACGCCAAGGAGCAGGCCGCGCTGGTCGCTGAGCTGCGCGACCGGCTCGCCGCGGCGCGCCTTGGCGGGCCCGAGCAGGCCCGTGCGCGGCATGCCGGGCGCGGCAAGCTGCTGCCCCGCGACCGGGTGGACACGCTGACCGACCCGGGCTCGCCGTTCCTGGAGCTTAGCCCGCTGGCGGCGGACGGCCTGTACGACGGTGACTCGCCCGCGGCCGGGATCATCACCGGGGTCGGCCGGGTGGCGGGCCGGGAGTGCGTCATCGTCGCCAACGACGCCACGGTCAAGGGCGGCACCTACTACCCCATGACGGTCAAGAAGCACCTGCGCGCCCAGGAAGTCGCGCTGCACAACAACCTGCCATGCGTTTACCTGGTGGACTCGGGCGGCGCGTTCCTGCCCCGCCAGGACGAGGTGTTCCCCGACCGCGAGCACTTCGGGCGGATCTTCTACAACCAGGCGACGATGTCCAAGCGCGGCATCCCGCAGATCGCCGCGGTGCTCGGCTCCTGCACGGCGGGCGGCGCGTACGTGCCCGCGATGAGCGACGAGGTCGTGATCGTGCGCGGCCAGGGGACGATCTTCCTCGGCGGCCCGCCGCTGGTGAAGGCCGCGACCGGCGAGGTGGTCAGCGCGGAGGAGCTCGGCGGCGGCGAGCTGCACGCCCGGGTCTCCGGCGTCACCGACCATCTCGCCGAGGGCGACGCCGACGCCCTGGACATCGTCCGCGGCATCGTCGGCACGCTGGCTCCGCGACCGCCCTGTCCGTGGCAGGTCAGCCCGGCGGAGGAGCCGCTGGCCGACCCCGCCGAACTCTACGGGGTCGTTCCCGCCGACCTGCGCACCCCGTACGACGTGCGGGAGGTCATCGCGCGGATCACCGACGGCAGCAGGCTCGCCGAGTTCAAGAACGAGTACGGCCCGACGCTGGTCACCGGGTTCGCCAGGATCTACGGCCACCCCGTCGGGATCATCGCCAACAACGGGATCCTGTTCAGCGAGTCCGCGCTCAAGGGTGCCCACTTCATCGAGCTGTGCGACCAGCGCCTGGTGCCCCTGGTGTTCCTGCAGAACATCACGGGTTTCATGGTCGGGCGGGAGTACGAGGCAGGCGGCATCGCCAAGCACGGCGCGAAGATGGTCACCGCCGTGGCCTGCGCCCGGGTCCCGAAGTTCACGGTGGTCATCGGCGGCTCGTTCGGCGCAGGGAACTACGCGATGTGCGGCCGGGCGTACTCTCCGCGCTTTTTGTGGATGTGGCCGAACGCCAGGATCTCCGTCATGGGCGGCGACCAGGCCGCGAGCGTGCTCGCCACCGTCCGCGGGGACCAGCTGGCGGCGCGCGGGCAGGCCTGGACCGCGCAGGAGCAGGACGAGTTCAAGCGGCCGATCCGCGATCAGTACGAACAGCAGGGCAGCCCGTACTACTCCACGGC
>JASHPP010000202.1 GCA_030038035.1 Trebonia sp. | reverse complement strand
CGACGACGACCCGCTGACGAGCCCGTCCTTCCCCGCGATCAACGCAGCGGACAGCCGCTCGTACCGAACCCGGCGGTCGGCCAGCCAGCCCGGCATCCAGGATGCGAGCCGGTACCCGGCCGGTCCGGATCACATCAGCCGGCCGGATGGCTATCCCGTTCAGTCGCCCGCGCCGCAGCCTGCCGGGCAGGATCCGCTCGTGTCGTCACCCCGTACTCCGTCGGCATCCCCGGCTGCCAACCCCTACGGCAGCTATCTCAGCGCGCCATCGGCGTATCAGCAGCCCGGCTACCCCGACCCCGCGGCCGCGAGCCACGCCGGTGCGGACTATCCGGGCTACCCCACACCGGAGATGCCCGCGGGCAACGGCTATTACCCAGCGGTGGCCGCAGACGGCTACCTGCCCGCGGCCGGTCTCGACGCAGCCGCCCCGGCAACGGGCCGCCACGCCCACAACGGCTCAACGGCGCGCGGATACACCGAGATCGACTACAGCAGCCTGCGCTACGACGACCCGGTGTACCCCGACAGCGAAGCGAGCGGTCTGGTCGGCTACGCCGCACCGGCGCCAGGCAGGCAGTACGAGCAGCGCGGATTCGACGGATCCGAGCTCGGCTACGGTCAGGACGGCTACCAGGACTACTCCGGCTACCGGACCGGCGGACGCTGACCAACGCCGCCTGGCACGGCTTCGGGTCTTGACAACACCTGGTTTCCGGCGAGGACAATGTGCCTACCCCCAAAGCAGGTGATATGCAGCCCGGAAGCCGAGACCATGCGCGCAGCTATCATCTGCACCGGCTCGCCACCGCGCTTGACACCGAGGGCTTTCACGCGACGGTAAAGACCTCGTATCCGGCGGCGCTGCACGTGTTCATGCCGGGTGCCTCCATGCTGGCCGAGAGCATCGACTGCGTGCCAGGCACCGACGATGACGGCCGCCTGCACTGGTACTACCGGTGGTCCTGGGGTGAGCTGCTGCACGACACGAGCGAGCCCTCGGCGGCTGCGGCCAAGATCGCCGACGTCCTGTCCGCGCGCTGACCCCGCCGCGACCCGCGCGCCGGTCGCGCGGCGACCGGCGTCCCTCACAGCGCGCCGCGGGCCGGCCGCACGGTAGGGTTTTCAGCAGAGTTCGCGCCCCTGGCACCGGCGACCATTGCCGATGGCCAGGGACGCGCTTGTGCGGGCCAGGACGCGGTCGCCGGCCCGAACGGAGCGGATCGGAGGGATCTCGCGGTGCAGGTTGCCCAGGCAGGCAGGCTCAGCAACGTCAGGTACGACATCCGCGGGCCGGTCCTGCGCCGAGCTCGCCAGCTCGAGGCCGCCGGACACGAGATCATCAAGCTCAACCTCGGTAACCCGGCTCCGTTCGGTCTCGACGCTCCCGAGGACGTGCTCAACGACGTTGTCAAGCACATCGCGGACGCGCAGGGCTACAGCGACGCCCGCGGCATCCAGCCCGCCCGGCAGGCCGTCGCACAGTACTTCGACCGGCGCGGCGTCCCGGACGTCACTGCCGACGACGTCTACCTCGGTAACGGCGTGTCCGAGTTGATCGTGATGTCGCTGCAGGCGCTGCTCGACCCTGGCGACGAGGTGCTGGTGCCGAGCCCCGACTACCCGCTGTGGACCGGCGCGATCAACCTCTGCGGTGGTCGCGCGGTGCACTACCGGTGCGATGAGCAGGCCGGCTGGCAGCCAGACCTGGCGCACCTGGCTAGCCGCGTCAGCGCGCGAACGAGGGCGCTGGTGATCATCAACCCGAACAACCCGACCGGGGCGGTCTACTCTCGCGAAGTCCTGCTCGGCATGCTCGACATCGCCCGCAGGAACCGGCTGATGATCCTCACCGACGAGATCTACGACCAGATCTGCTATGACGGCGCGGTGCACTGCCCGGCCGCCGCGCTGGCGCCGGACTTGCTCGTCCTCACGCTCGGCGGACTGTCGAAGACCTACCGGCTCGCGGGCTTCCGGTCCGGCTGGCTGGTGGTGTCCGGGCCGCGCGCGGATGCGGCCGACTATCTGGACGGGCTGGAGTTGCTCGCCAACATGCGGCTCTGTCCGAACGTACCCGCGCAGCACGCCATCGAGCCCGCGCTCGGCGGCCGGGTGGACATCACGCACCTGCTGCAGCCAGGCGGCCGGCTGCGCGACCAGCGCGACCACGCCTGGCAGGCCATGACGGCGATCCCCGGCGTCAGCTGCTACCGGCCGGCCGGAGCGCTGTACCTGTTCCCCCGGCTGGATCCGGAGACTTACCCGATCGCCGATGACGAGCAGATGATGATCGACCTGCTGGAGCAGCAGCACGTACTGCTGTCCCACGGCAGCGGGTTCAACCTGCCCACCACCGACCATCTGCGGCTGGTGTTCCTGGCCAGCGTCCCGGTGCTAGACGACGCGATCGGACGGATCGCTGCGTTCTTGTCCAGTTACCACCAGTAGTCCGGAACGGGGTCGCTTCCGGCTGGTGCCGACCGAGGCTAGCGCATTCCGGCCGGACCGGGCACCATCGGATGTGGCCGTCCGACTGGCCGGCCCAAGCGCTCAGAGGGGGGTTCAGCATGCCCGTCGTGCAGGCGAACGGCATCGATGTCTACTACGAGGTGCAGGGCGACGGTGAGCCGCTGGTGCTCATCCCATACCTCGCCGCCGACCAGGCGTGCTACGCGTTCCAGGTCGCGGACTACGCCAAGGAGTTCACCTGCTTCACCGTCGACCTGCGCGGCGCGGGGCTGTCCGGCAAGCCCGACGGGGACTACTCGACCGAGCAGATCGCCGACGACATCGCCGGGTTCATGCAGGCAGCGGGCATCGACAGCGCGCATGTTTCCGGTTTGTCGCTCGGCGCCGCGGCGGGAATGCACCTTGCCGCCCGGCATCCCGCACGGGTCAAGTCGCTGTCCCTGCACAGCGCCTGGGACGCCACCGACCCGTTCCTGCGGACCGTGGTCGAGACCTGGCGGATCATGGCCAGCGGACTCGACAGCGTCACTGACATGGTGATCGCCGGGATCTTTCCGTGGTGCTTCACCCCGGAGCTGTACGCGGCCCGGCCGGAGTACATCGACTCGCTGGCGGACTTCGTCCGGAGCAGGCCAATGCCGCCGGTCGACGCGTTCCTGCGGCAGTCCGCGGCCGTGCTCGCGCACGACGCGCGCGCGGCACTCGGCTCGATCCAGGCGCCAACGCTGGTCACCTTCGGCGAGCGCGACCTGTGCACGTCGACCCGGTTCGCCGGGCCGCTGACCGACGCGATCGCCGGTGCGGAGCTCATCGTGTTCCCCGGCGCCTCGCACGCGCCGATCTACGAGGTCACTGCCGAATTCAATCAGCGGACACTGGAGTTCCTGCGGGCTCACGCTGGCTGACCGCGCCGCAGCATGGCGGCCGGGCACTCCCCGATCAGCACCGCGGGCCCGGCCGCAGCGGCTGCTACCCGCGTAGCGCGCGGATCGATTCGCGCAGGGACGCCATCGTGGCGAGCACGGCGGTGGGCTCGTAGCCGCAGTGTGCCATGCAGTTGGCACACCGCGGGTCCCTGCCGCGCCCGTAGGCGTCCCAGTCGGTGGTCTCGATCAGCTCCTTGTACGTCTTGGTGTAGCCGTCCGCCATCAGGTAGCAGGGCTTCTGCCAGCCCAGCAGCGAGTAGGACGGGATGCCCCAGGCGGTGCAGCCGAAGTCGACCTTGCCCTCCAGGAAGTCCAGGAACAGCGGCGAGTGATTCAGCCGCCAGCGGCGGCGATTCCCGCCGTCGAAAGCCTTGCGGAACAGCTCCCTGGTCTCGGTTACGCCGAGGAAGTGCTCCTGGTCGGGAGCTTTCTCATAGGCGTAGGCCGGCGAGATCTGCATGTTGTCGATCTGCACGTCGTCGTTGAGGTAGTTGAGCACGTCGATCACCGTCTGGGGCGTGTCGGTGTTGAAGAAGGTCGTGTTGGTGTTGACCGTGAATCCGCGCCGCTTGGCCTCCTTGATGGCCGCGACCGCTTCGTCGAACACGCCTTCCTTGCACACCGACTCGTCGTGCCGCTCGCGCAGGCCGTCGATGTGCACGACGAAGGCGAAGTACGGCGACGGGGTGAACTTGTCCAGCTTCTTGGGCATCAACAGCGCGTTGGTGCACAGGAACACGAACTTCTTCCGGTTCACCAGCTCGGTCACGAGCACGTCGATCTGCGGGTGCATGAGGGGCTCGCCGCCGGCGATCGACACCATGGGCGCACCGCACTCCTCGATCGCCCCGAGCGCCTGCTCGACCGGCATCCGCTGCTTGAGCACGCTGGCCGGCTGCTGGATCTTGCCGCAGCCCGCGCACTTGAGGTTGCAGGCAAACAGCGGTTCCAGCTCGACGATCAGCGGGAACTTCTTATTGCCCCGCAGCTTCTGACCCAGCAGGTACGACCCGACCCGCAGGCTCTGGCGCAGTGGCATGCTCACGATGGCACCGTCTTTCTTATCAGTGTGTCCCTGTTATCTGCCGTCAGCTCTCTGCCGAGCTGGTCGCCTGCCGGCGCAGCTCCTTAGGGAGCCCGAACTGCACCGATTCGGTGGCCACGGCCACCTCCTCGGTCGTGACCTCGCCTAGTCCGCCGAGGGCGGCCACGATCTCCTCGACGATCGCGGGCGGCGCCGACGCTCCCGCGGTTATCCCTACCGTCGCCGCGCCCGCCAGCCAGCCGAGCTCGATGTCCTCGGCGCGGTCCACCAGGTAGGCCGCCGCGCCGGCCCGGACGGCCGTCTCGACCAGGCGCACCGAGTTAGACGAGTTGGCCGATCCGGCCACCAGCACCACATCGCACCGGGCCGCGATCGAGCGGACCGCCGCCTGCCTGTTGGTCGTGGCGTAGCAGATGTCGTCGCTGCCCGGCCCCGTCGCGGCGGGGAAGCGCGCGGTGATCGCGTCGACCATGGCGCCTGCCTCGTCGGTGGCGAGCGTCGTCTGCATCAGATACGCCACTTTGGCCGGGTCCGCCGGGGCGAGGCGAGCAACGTCAGCGGGGCGCTCAATCAGGGCCATCGAGCCGGGGGCCTCGCCCAGCGTGCCCTCGACCTCCTCATGGCCCGCGTGCCCGATGAGCGCGACCAGATAGCCGTCCGCAGCGTACCGGCGGGCCTCGGCGTGCACCTTGGCGACCAGCGGGCAGGTCGCGTCGACCGCGTCGAGCCCGCGCCGCGCCGCCTCCTGCCGGACCTCAGGAGCGACGCCGTGCGCGGAGAACACCACACTCGCCCCGTCCGGCACCTCGGTCAGCTCGTCGACGAAGATCGCCCCGCGTCGCTCGAGGTCGGCAACCACGGTCGCGTTGTGCACGATCTGCTTGCGCACGTACACGGGCGCGCCGCGCAGGTCAAGCGCCCGCTCGACGATCTCGATGGCGCGCTCGACCCCGGCGCAGAACGACCGCGGCCCGGCGAGCAGCACCGTCCGCTGCGCGCACGCTGCGGCCCACCGCTCGGCGACCGGCGCGGCGAGCCGCAGCGACCGCAGCGCCGCCAGCCCGCCGCTGACGATCCCTGGCCCGACGCCGACGTCGGAGACCGCCCTGATCACGGCCACCGGCCGCCCGTCGGCGGCGCCCACGAGCACGGCCGACTCCATGTCGGCCGCGAGGTAGCCCTGGGCGGCGAGCTTGGCGCGCTGCGAAGACCGCACCAGCGAGGGGACGGTGGCCAGCTTCCCCGGCCGCGCCGGCAGCCCCGCCCGCCGCAGTTCCGCCGCGAGCAGCTCGGCGCCGGGCAGCGAGACCGTGCCGCTGGCGTCGGTCACCTCGGCGGCGACGACGAGGTCTCCCGGCTTGAGGTCCGGGCAGACGCCCGCGGCCGTGCCCATCACGATCAGCGCGCCGAACGAATCCGGCTTGCTCTCCCGGACAGCCTTCGCCGCGCGGGTGGCGCCCATGCCGGTGCGCTGCACGCGGCTGGCCGGGTCGCGCAGGCCGCGGCGCACCGCGTTGGCCTCAAGCCGCAGCGGCGCGAGCACCACAAGGCCCGCGGTCGCGCCGGCGGGCTCGGCGGTGTCAGCCGCGCCGGCGGTCCTTGGCTGCGGGATCGTCTCGGTCATGACTCGTACCTCACATATCGGCCGAGCGCGCTGACGGGGAAGGCCAGGCGGTACAGGTGGTAGTTCAGGTAGAAGTCGCCAGGAAAGCCGGTCCCCGTGAACTGCGGCTCGTCCCAGGTACCGTCGGGCCGCTGGGTGGCGGCCAGCCAGCGGACGCCGCGCGTGACGGCCGCGGTGTCCCGCTCGCCCGCGGCGAGCAGCGCGAGCAGCGCCCAGGCGGTCTGCGAGGCGGTGGAGGCGCCCTTGCCCGACCAGCCCGCCGGATCGTCGTAGGAGCGCAGGTCCTCGCCCCAGCCGCCGTCGGCGTTCTGGTGCGCCTGCAGCCAGCCGACCGCGCGGCGGATCTGCGGCTTGCCCGGCTTGACCCCGGCGGCGATCAGCGCGGGCACGACGGCGCCGGTGCCGTAGATGTAGTTGGCGCCCCAGCGGCCGAACCACGACCCGTCGCTTTCCTGGTTGCGCAGCAGCCAGACCACGCCGCGGCGGCAGGCCAGTTCGCCGGCCAGGCCCTCGGCGGCGAAGGCCTCCACGATGTGCGCGGTGACGTCGGCGCTCGGCGGGTCGATGACCGCGCCGAAGTCGCAGAACGGCAGCCTGGTCACCAGCTCGCGGGTGTTGTCCGCGTCGAACGCGCCCCAGCCGCCGTCCTTGCACTGCATCCCTTCCAGCCAGCGCAGCCCCCGGTTGATGGCCTGACGGCCGTCAACCGCGGTGCGCCGCAGCGCCAGGATCACCTCGGCGGTGTCGTCGGTGTCGGCGTAGTTGTCGTTGTCGAACTCGAACGCCCAGCCGCCGGGTGGCGTGTGCGGACGGCGGACCTGCCAGTCCCCGCGCTGGCGTATCTCCTCGCCGAGCACCCACCGCGCGGCGCGGGTCAGCGCCGGGTGGCCGGCCGGCAGGCCGGCGTCGGCGAGCGCGGTCATCGTCAGCACGGTGTCCCACACAGGGGACTGGCACGCCTCCAGGCGGCGGGTGCCGTTCTCCCTGATCGTGAACCGCTCCAGGCCCGCGACCCCCTTCTTCATGACCGGGTGGTCCAGGCCGAAGCCCAGCAGGTTAAGCCCCATGAGCGAGTACACCCACGGCGGCTGGATGCCGCCCCAGCAGCCGTCGGCCTCCTGGCGGGCGATGATCCAGTCCGCGCAGCGGCGCAGCGCGGCGCGCCTGGCCCGCCCGGGGATCCGGACCTTGTGCAGCGCCTTGTCCAGGCCGGTGAAGAACAGTGACCAGGGGTCGTGTTGGCCGGCCTTTCCCGGCAGCCCGGGGACCTTGGCGTGCAGCTCACCGATCGTGAACGGGACCGGCCTGGCGGGCTTGAACGACGCGACGACGGCGAGGGCGACGATCGTCTGCCTCGCCCAGCAGCCCCAGTCGTAGATGTTCAGCGGGAACCACGACGGCAGGTAGATGATCTCCGGCGGGATCACCGGCAGGTCGTCCCAGGACCACAGGCCGGACAGGGCCAGCC
>JASHPP010000020.1 GCA_030038035.1 Trebonia sp. | reverse complement strand
CACCCCGACCGGATTGACGCCGCCGGCTCCGGACAGGTTCAGCATCAGCGCGAGCCCGCCGAGCGCGCCCGCGCCGCCGATCACGGTCAGCAGGCGAGGCCGCTGGCCGTGCCGCACCCACAGCCAGCCGACGACGAGCACGACGCCGAGGTACTCAAGCAGCAGCGCGACCCCCACCGGCATCCGCTCGATCGCGTTGAAGTAGCAGACCTGGCAGGACGCCACCCCGACGAGGCCGAAGGCGATCGTCCGCCACGCCCGCCGGCGAAGCAGCGCCCAGCGCCCGCGAAGCTGCAGCAGAGCGGGGCCGGTCAGCACCAGCGCGGCGACCGACACCCGCGCGATCACCGCGGCGGCAGGGGACCAGCCGGCGTCGATCAGCGACGTGCCGAACGTTCCCGAGGTGCCGAAGGCGGCGGCCGACAGCAGCCCAAGCGTCAGCCCGGCCCCAGCCAAGGCGCGCCCGGCGCCGCGCGGCTCGCGGGCCGCGACGCCCGGCGCGAGCCGGTCGTCAACGCTCCACCCGGTGGTCATCGGCCCGCTCCCTAGTCACCGTCAGCGCCGTAAGTGGTAAAAAAGACCTACGACCATGACACTACCCGCGGTCGCCGAAAGGGGCCAAATGCTTTTTGCCCATGACACCGAGGTGTCACTCCACTCGATCGCCGCGCTGGTCAACACCGCTCGCAGCGGGAAGGAGGAGCTGCCCGACGTGGCCGCGCTTGACGCCTTCGTGGCCGAGTGGCGCTGGACCGGCAGCCGCACCCACGACCAGCAGGAACTGGGCGCGGTCAGGGCCCTGCGCCCGCGTCTTGAGCGCGTCTGGGACATGACCAAGGACGAGGCGGCGGACCTCGTCAACACGCTGCTCAAGGACGCGAACGCGCTGCCGCAGCTGGTCAAGCACGACGGCTGGGACTACCACGTGCACGCCACCTCGCCGGACGCGCCGCTCGCGGACCGGATGGCGGTCGACGCGGCGATGGCGGTCGCCGACGTGATCCGCTCCGGCGAGCTGGAGCGGCTGCGGGTGTGCGCCGCCGACGACTGCGTTGACGTGCTCGTCGACCTGTCCAAGAACCGGTCCCGCCGGTTCTGCAGCCTCACCTGCGCGAACCGGGTCAACGTCGCCGCATACCGCAGCCGCCGTAGCGCCAGCTAAGGTCCCGCCCGGCGACAGGAGCACTGTCATCCCGAACGAGGCGGCCCGGCTCCGTTCGGGATAATGACTGTGCTTCGCTGGGGCGGCGGGGGCTCGGGGCGCGGCGCCAGCCAGGCAGCTTCGGCCTCGCCCATCGGCGTGGCTGGCGGTCCCTGGACGAAGGGCCAGATCTCCTCGGCGATCGCGCGCCAGTTGCCGGTGGCGCCAAGGTCGCCGAGCAGCGCGAACACGCCCAGGTTGATGCGCTGCAGGATGACGTAGGACCTGGGGATGCGGGCGTAGGCGGCCAGCGGGTTGCGGAAGTCGAAGTACCTGCGGGCGACCGCCGAGGCGTACCCCGGGGTCATCGTCCGCACCCCTGGGGTCCGCACGGTGTCGTAGAACAGGGCCATGTGCTCGACGATCTGCTCGGTCGGCAGCGGCGCGCCCGGCATGAGGAAGTCGGCCTCCTCCATGGCCCGGCGGAACGCCTCGGGGTCGCGGTCGACGCACAGGTAGCGCACCATGTGCACAAGTGGCTGCAGCTCGTCCGGCGTGAAGTACTTGACCAGGCCGAAGTCGAGGAAAGTGACGCGGCCCCGCGCGCCGCGGTGGAACAGGAAGTTGCCCGGATGCGGGTCCCCGTTGAACGCGTGGGCCTGGTACAGGCTGCGGAACGTGAACCGGTAGATCGTCTCGGCCGCGAGGTCCTTCTCGTGCTGTGGCCAGGTCAGCAGCTCCGCGAACCGCGCGCCAGTGGCCAGCTCGCTGGTCACCACCCGGGCGGTGGACAGCTCGTCCACGACGCGCGGCACGTGAATGGTCGGATGGCCGTCGAAGTAGGCGGCGAACATCCGCTGGTTGGCCGCCTCCCGGTGGTAGTCGAGTTCCTCGCCGATCCTCGTCCGCAGCTCTTCGATGAGGGCATCGACGTCCTGGTTCGGCGCGGCGACCTTGAGCAGGCGGCGCAGCAGCGCGACGTTGCCGAGGTCGGCGGAGATCGTCTCGGCGATCCCCGGGTACTGCACCTTGACCGCGACCGCGCGCCCGTCGCGGGTGATCGCGCGGTGCACCTGGCCGATCGAGGCGGCGGCGATCGGCTCCGGGTCCCACGCCTGGAAAACCTCGCCAGGTGGCGCGCCGAACTCTTCGGCGATCACACCCGCGGCAAGCTCCGCGCTCATCGGTGGCACGCTGTCTTGCAGCGTGCTCAGCGTGCGGCGGACCGGGGGCGCCAGGCCGTCGTCGACGTAGCTGGCCATCTGCCCGATCTTCATCAGGACGCCCTTCATCGTCCCGAGCGTGGCGGCGACGTCCTCCGCGGTCTGCAGGGCGAGGTCGTTGCGCAACTGCTGGCGCTGCTCCCCGGCCGCGGTGAACAGGCGCGGCGCGCTCGTCGCGTACCTGGCGCCGCCCCTGGCCGCCAGCCGCACGGCAGCCAGCCCGCGGCTCAGCCGCAGCCGGTTGGGAGTGTTGCTCACCCGCGCCGTGCCCGGCGCATCCGCAACTCGATCCGCTGGCGTGCCTCGAGGACGCCCGGCTCGCCGAGGTAGAGCGCGTCAAGCACGCCGAGCACCTGCCTGACCTCGGCGCGGCGCTGCTGCGTGACCCGGGCGCCCGGGGCGGGCGGGACCATTCCGTACAGGTCGGCCGCCCAGTCCGGCAGCGAGGCGATCGCGGCCTCCCCGATGTCCCGCCACAGGTCCGCCAGGTCTTCGTCAAGTCCAGGCAGGTGGAGCAGGTACGCGGCCGTATCGGCCGCGGCCGGGGTCAGCGCCAGCACGGGCCGGATCGCACGCAGGTAATCGTCAAGCGCCGCGACCGTGCATGGCGCGCGCCCTGGCGGGACCCCGACGAGTTCGGCGGCGGCGGACATCTCGGCGACGTAACCGTCCTTGTCGGCCAGGCTCAGCGGCGTCCCGAACAGGTCCGCGGTCGCGAGCACCGAGTCCACGAGCCCCGCGTGCACCCAGAGCAGCAGGTCGGGGTCGCCCGCCGCGTACGGCCGCCCGGTCACCGGGTCGGTGCCGTGCACCCGCTCGTGGATCTTCCTGACCCGGGCCGCGGCCCGCTCCGCCGCCGGCCTGTCCCCGTAGGTGATCGTCGCCAGGTAGGCGGCGGTCGACGCCAGCCGCCCGGCCGGGTCGGCGCGCCAGTCGCTGTGCTGGTCCACCCCGGCCATCGCGAGCGGGTGCAGCGCCTGGACGAGCAGCGACCGCACCCCGGCGACGGGCGCCGACAGATCGCCGTTGAGCCGCCAGGTGACGCTGCCCGGCCCGAAGTACCCGTCGTCGGCCGGGCGCGCCGGCACGCTCGCGGCGAACGCCGCCGCGGCACGCTGCAGCAGCCCGCCGGCGGCCGGGTACACCTCCGCGGTCATCGCCATGTCCTCATCGCCGTGACCCGCACGTATCCCACGCTACCGCGTGCGTCCGGCGCCGCCCCACCGACGGCGCCGCCTGGTGACTGCGGCCCGCGGGCGTTACCTCAGGTGGCCACCCAGCGGATGGAGAACTCGGTGAGGGTGTAGCCGAGGGCGTTGACCGTCGGCTGGATGAAGTTGTTCCTGATCATCGCGGTGGCCTCGGTCTCCGCCGCGGCGATCAGCGGGCGTGTCACGCTGGCCAGGTGCGTCGCCTGGTAGAACGCCACGGTCTGCGCCTGGGCGTACAGCACCGACTGGGAGAACTGCGGCTGGATCAGGACGCCGCAGCCGAACCCCGGGTAGGTCCAGCTGTGGCTGGTGGAGATCGGCTTGGACAGCGTGTTGTCGACGCTGATGTCGTGCACGGACTGCGGCAGCTGGGGGAGCGGCAGCGCCATGGAAATCGCCAGCCGGCCCGGGCTGCCCGGCACCGCCTTCCGCAGGACGCGCAGCTCGTAGTGCCCGGTCGCGGGCTGCCACCATGACGGGCCTGGGTTGAGGTCTACGGTGGCGGATGCCCGGCCGACCGCGTAGAAGGTGCCGGAGTACCAGCAGGGCCACGGTCCGATGTTCTTGGAGACCGTGTGCGTGAAGACGAAGTTGAAGTTCTCCGTGCCGAGCGCGGGGCTGGAGATGCCCTCGATCTTCTGCAGCACGAGCGGGCCGACCACGACGTTCGTGGTGGTCCCGGCGCTGATGGACTGCCATGGCCAGCCGAATGAGATGTGCGGCAGGTGCACGTTGACCCCGAACAGGTGCAGCGCCGCCGCTAGCGCGGTGAGCACCGCCCAGGCCACGGCGCGCCGGAAGATCAGGCCGGCGATGAGGATGACCGCTCCCCATCTGGCCCACCACGGGATGCGCGGCAGCAGCCGGGGGCGCCAGCCGCCGGGCGCCCGGGGCGCCCGGGGCGGCCGGGGCGCCGGGGGCGGCGGGTACGGCCCGGGCAGCGGCCGCGGGTAGCCCTGCGGTTCGGCGTACCGCTGACCGGAACGGCGCTGCGCGTCCGCGTCCGTCCACGGCTGCCCGATGGGCGGAACCTGCGGGTCGGCAGCGTCGGGCCGGGCGGTGCGCTGGATGATGATGCGGACCACGGGGGTGCCTGCGCTTTCTGTCGGTTAAGACGGTGGCGGGGTAGTTGAGGGTGAGCACGACGGGGATGGCGCCGAACGGCTCGCGGAATCTGCCGCCGGGCTTGTCCGGCGCGTTGGGGTCGTCGATGGCGGGCCAGTGCATCCGGGTGTGCCGGGCGGTCAGCCCGGCCACGGAGTAGGGGAACTCCATCGCCGGGACGCGGTGCTCGCGCAGCAGCCCGCCCCAGCGGAAGGCGGCGAACGCCTCGGCCAGGGCGCGCACGGACAGCGGCCGCGGCGCGGTCAGGTCGACCCGGTACACCGCCGCGGCGAGTTCGGCGAGGTCGCTCGCGCACTGGGCGAGCGCGTCGTCCTTGGTCAGGTAGACGGTGCCGTCCTCGTTGGGGGTGCCCAGCTTCTCCCCGTGCACCGGCGACAGGCGCGGGTCGGCGTGGCACTCCATCCAGTCGCAGGCGGCGATCAGTTCCCAGGGGATGCCGGCCTGGCGCGCCGCGCGCCGGTACCGCCGTTCGCCGCGGGCGAGCGGCCCCTTGGCGGTCGCGAAGAACGCGGTCGCGACGGTCGCGGGGAGCAGCCGCGGATACAGCTGCGCGCCGGGTGTCACCAGCCCGGGGATGCTGGCGCTGCCGCGGGCCGCCGTGTGCACCGGGGCGTGGACCGCCGGCCGCGCGGGCCTGCCCGCGGAG
>JASHPP010000019.1 GCA_030038035.1 Trebonia sp. | reverse complement strand
CGAAGCCGAGGACGTCAGCGACTTCGGCTATACGTGAAAGGCCAGCATGCTTAGTAACAGCCGTCAAGCCTCCGCGTCCCGAAAGAGGCGCGGAGAGCTTCTGCGCGCCTCCGAAGAAGCGCCGCCTAATAGGCGCTCCAGTTATCTGGAACTTGCCGAGGAAATCGGACGAGAGCTGGAAGAGTACGAGGCGATATCCAGCGGGGCGGTGAATCTATTCGGCGTTCAGGAAATCGATGATCTTGGAGAGGTTCTCGTTAGGGCACGCTTGGACGGTCACCACCAGTTACCCAGCTGAAGCTGGGTGCAATTCCCGCGGACACGCGGTGCCTGGTGAGTTGCGACCAACAGCCGGCAACGTGAACAACTTCTACAACATTTGCATAAAGCTCTTGCACGCGTCTCAATAACGGTAGCATCTCAACCCACGGTGGTCAGAAACGCAAAGTCACCGCTCGGGTACGGAGCTTGATCGTATTTGTTGAGAAGTGGCCGATCAAAAAAGAGGACCCACGCAAATGTCCCGTGACAAGACGACGCACCGACGTAGCCGGCCCAATGCTGGTGGGGCAAGCCGCAGACGCCCCCGGCATTTCATCCCACCGTGGCTGCAAGTCGCGGTCGGCCTGTTCGTCGCCGCCCTCCTGGTGCTAGGCCTCCTGCGCTGGACCGCTGCCCCGGCCGCGCTGTCCTCGGTCAGCCTGGTCAAGCAGGTCCAGGTCGAACAGACCGGCCGCGCCATGGTGTTCACGGGTATCGATGCGCGCATTCCAACAACCGTGGCGCCGAAAGGACTCGCCAAAGGCGACGCCGTGATCAGTTACCTGGAGTCTCCCTCCAAGTCTCAGATCACCTGTTCGTCGCCATCGTCCAGGATCCTCGACGTGACTCACGGCTCAACCCGTCTCGTGGCGTGCCTCAGCGTCATCGGCAAAGCCGTGCCCGCCGCGTTCAAGGCGACGGTTACACCGCGCAACCAGGTGACGATGGTCACCCTCGGTTTCTCCGGCGTCGACCCGCGCAATCCGGTCGGCGGCATCGCCACGTCACCGTCGGGAACAGCGCCGCAGCTGATGATCAACGTTCCCACTGATGACGTGATCTACGGAGAGGGTTCGAGCGCTCATCTGGCCGCCGCGGTCCCGTACAGCGGAGCGACGCTGGCGGCAAGCCTCAACGACGCCTTCACGTCTCAGGTGGCAGCGGCAACCCGTGTGGTACGCATACGTGGCTTCGCTACTCCGGTGTCCTGGAGGATCACCCCGACCTCAGGGCAGCCGGTCACCGCCGCAGTGGCATTGCGGGTGGCGCCTGCGACGACCCCCGCTCCCTCGCCCTCGCCCTCGGCGACCCCGCCCTCGGCGACCGCGACCTCGACCTCGACCACACCCAGCCCCACGCCTACGCCGACCCCCACTTCCACAACTCCCAGCCCCACGCCCACGCCTACCCCGACTTCCGCAACTCCCAGCCCCACGCCGCGGACGAGCACTACCCCTTCGCCTGCCCCTTCATCGCCTGCCCCTTCGTCGTCATCAGTTGCCTTCGTTCAGGCCGACGACACAGGCACCATTAACGGGAACACCACGAGCATCGGTAGTGGCCAGTCCAACCAAGTGCTCGCTCACGACACCGGGATCGGCCATTCTGTCGTTCTCATGATCCAGACCCTGACCAACCCCGGCACCGAGACGGATACCGTCACCAGCGTCTCCTCAGGGATGGGCACCTTCCATTTCGTCAACTCGTACAACGATGGTGCTGACTTCGAGATATGGGTCTGCATGGACACGACCGGCGCAGCCGACACGGTCACGGTCACCACGCCGACCAATGCCTGGGACGCCTTCGCCGTGGAGTTCAACGCTCCCGCCACTGGCTACGTGAATGGTGGTGGCCAGGTCTTTGATCCGCCCTACCTCGGTGATCAGAGCTGGACCGTTTCACCAGAAGCGGCCGGAAACGTCGCGGTTGTCGGAGTTGACACCGCCGATGCCTACAACACTGGTCCTGCGGCACCCTGGACGTACTACAACTCGGGGTATTGGTCGTTCTTCAACGGGACCTCGGCGGCCTGGCAGGTGGCTCCGTCGTCGGCTCCTCTCACCGCTACCTGGCAGACAGTCGGGGGAGAGAGCAGCTCTCAGGGTGTGGTGCTTGAGTATTAGGAGGCAGCCACATGAGAATGTGTCCCGCATCAAGCTGAGCCTGACATTCGTACCGATTCCGGACAGAAAACCGGACAGAAGCCGTGACAGAGGACAACCAAACCCCGAACCCTGACATAGGTTCGGGGTCATTCCGATGTCCTGCGACATCACATTGGTGGAACCGGCAGGATTCGAACCCGCGACCGACGCTTCGACAAAACGCTGCTCTATCCGCTGAGCTAGGGTTAAGCCAAGGATACCCGGCAACAGGGTGAACGCGCGATTCTCTCGTCAACCTAGCCTTGACAGACGCGAAGACTACGGCCAGCGAGTCTGCCCCGTCCAACCTGATAGGTGCCAATGGGTTTGCCGTGGGAGCGTACGGTCTAGGGCGGCGCGGTTTGTGCGCCGTCGCAGACGCGACCAACGGGAGCGTCCTAGACGGCGTGCTTTCACGGCGAAAGAATCGTTGGCACCGTTGGACGGGTCACCCGCACTGATCAGCTAAGCGTGGTGCCCGTGACCTGCGTTACGGCGAGCAACCATTGGCCCACCGGAAGCGGGGACAGCCGCCGCGCGTCGGCCGCCCCGCCCGGCACCGCCCCCGCGCGAGAGGGCGGGGCACAGCCGACGCCCCGGGCGCGGACCTTCCCCCGCCCATTCCCCGCTGAGGCCCTGGCCCTGGTGGTCATGCTCGCCCTTCATCACGCTCTCAGTCTCCGGCACTTCGCGTCTTCAGCTCTCGATCCATTCGCGCGGGCTCGGCCCGCGCCTGGCGGGAGCCGCAGGCGAGCGCCCTTGAAGCCATCGGGCGCGCGTTTTTCGGGGACGCTTTTGCTCTTGAGCACGCTGGGCAGGGAAGCTCGACTACGACGCCGGTCGGCTCACCGGTTCCGCCTAGGCTGACGACCTTCCCCGCGCCGAAGCAGACGCGGCAGACGGCGAGCGTCCGCGCAGCTGATTCCTCCCACACCGGTCGTGCTGCTGGATGAGGCTCGTCGTGTTGCCCGGCGGGTTCGTTGTCGTCACCAACGTAACCGTGACCGCGGCAGAACGGGCATGCCATGCGGAGCGGGCCGATGACCTGCTGGCCATTTCCGCCGCATTCTGGGCACTGGAGTGGGTCAGTCAACGCGCGATGCCTGTCCCGTTGCACGCCGGGCACTTGACCCATTGCCGGTTCTCGAACTTCTCACCGTTGCCAGTCTCCCACCATCCGCCCTGGCCGTTGCAGGCCGGGCAGGGCTGCTTTTTCGGCGGGTCGTTCTTGGCCATGACTTTGATCCTCGTACTCGGGTTACTCAGAGTGTGACTCCGAACCGCTCGGCCATGTCGCGCAGTTCGGGTCTGGGCCGCGTGCCCGAGAGCTGGATGAGGTCACGGGTCACGGCACGGGCGATGCGGTGTGTGCGGGTCTGCTCTGGTGTGAGCTGCTCGGCTTCCTCAAGGCAGCGCAGGGCCCGGCCCTACGATCTGCGGCACGCTGCCGTCTCCCTCTGGCTCAACGCCGGGGTACCCGCGACTCAGGTCGCTGAACGTGCCGGGCACAGCGTCGACGTCCTGCTTCGCGTCTATGCGAAGTGCATCGACGGCGGCGACAAAGTAGCCAATATGCGCATCGACACCGCTTTGCGGGAGTTCTGATGACGCCCTCGGAGTCCTGGCTCCAGCGCGATCCATCCCACGCATATCCCACGGCTACCGGCATCTGGCCGCCCCTGGTGGCATCTGGCTGCATAGGCCGGGAAGGCCCAGGGGTGCGACACCCCCTGAGCTGGTGTTTTGTGTGGTGGCAGGTCCAGGGTTCGAACCTGGGTAGGCGAAGCCAACGGTTTTACAGCCCTATCCTCCTATCCGAGGCTTATGCCGCTAACCTGTGGTTATGCGTTCCGAGGCGGGATTTGGGACGGCCGCCGTCCGCTATGCGCCCGTGGGCGCCGGGTTTCGGGGTGCGCGCGGTCCACGGACGGGCAGGGACTAGTTTACGGACGGGGGCGGAAAAGGCCACGGACGGGGCCGGTGGGAGCGGTTATGCCGACCTTCAGACTAGATTCCGGCCTCGGCCAAGTCACGTTACGCCCGTTGATAGGTGGTTTTCCGGCCTCGTCCCCCATGCTGCCGGACGAGTCCCTGGTCCCGAAGGGCACGCAGACTCCGGCGAACGGTGTCGGCGGACAGCTGGGTCTGAGCGGCGAGTTCCGAGGCCGTGCGCGGCGCGCTCGCCAGGAGGTCGTATATCAACTGGTCGCGGCCTGACAGGACAGGTACCGCGGTCGCGGTTGCGGTTGGCGGCGCTGGCTGCGACTGCTGCCTCAGCAGGGCCGTGAACCGGATACCGGAATCGAAGTACCGGGCAGGTGGGAGCCCCGCTTCCCTCACAGCCTCCGTGACCAGAGGGATGCCGGTAGCGAGGGCTTCAACGGCTCGCGCGCCTGTTGCGGCTGAGTAGACGTGCTGGCAGATTTCTACCAGCTGACGGTTGCGAGGCGAGGTGACCGGATCGCGTCCCAGCCGCTCGACGTTGATCCCGTACAGGCCACCGGGGTTGGCGATGACGAGCCGGTCGCGGCGGAGTCTGACCTCGATGGCGAGCCCGGCCGACCATGCATCCAGGTCACGGTGGATGAGCGCGTTCGCGATCAGTTCCCGGAAGGCGACAAGCGGGTAGGCGTAGCGGTCGTGCACGCTGCCGTCCGCCTCGGTGACGATGAAGGTGTCGAAGGTGCGGCGGGCCCACTCCAGCGCCTGGTCGAGCATGTGAGGAATGGGGCCCGCAATCTTGGCCTGGTTGCGGGCACGGGCCCCGGCAGGAGCGCCTTGGAGCGGCTCGGCGGCGGCCTGGATGACGAACCGGGGAAAGAACTGCTGCGGGTACAGGCCCAAGGCCAGGATGCCGGCGACCGTCGGCACGTTGTCTGCGGTAATGACGCACGCGCGACGAAGGAGTTCCATCTGGTCCTCGAACTTTCCCAGTCCCTGCGGCTCGCTGCGCCTCACGCTCTGCACGTAGCTGCCCACCAGTTCAGGGTCGAGGTCGGAGAAGACAGCCCCCTCGACGGGAGCGCGATCGAATATCGGCGGCCTGCGCGCCGCGATGAACGCCTGCTCTTCCAGGTGCGAGAGCTGGAAGTCGCCGTCGTAACCCCGCAGGTATGCCTTGCCGCTCGACGCTACGCGGCACGGCTTAGCCGAGGGGTCGCACTCGTGTACCAGCGCCACGATCACTGGAGCGCCGTCGACTGTCCCGTCGCCGATATCAACGACCACTGGCGGCTCGAACCCCCGAGCCCTGCCCGCCAGGCCCTGCTTGAGCGCCTGCCGATTAGCCAGCGGCACCGGCCGGAAGCCGCTCTGCTCGTCCAAGCCCAAGATAATGGTGCCACCGCCAGGCAGGTTGGCCAGCGCGCTTAGCGATGGCGTGAGACTGTCCGGCAGGCCCCCGCCAGCAGCCTTGACCTCAACGTTCATTGAGTCGCCGCCGGCACGCCGAAGTTCATCGACGAGCAAGGAGAGATCTCTAGCCATGCGGCAAACCGTATCGCAAATGTGCA
>JASHPP010000201.1 GCA_030038035.1 Trebonia sp. | reverse complement strand
GGTCGGCAGCCACGCCGAGGTCGCCGAACGCATCACGGAATACGCGAGCCTCGGCATCAGCGAGTTCATCCTCTCGGGCTATCCGCACCTGGAGGAGGCGTACTGGTTCGGCGAGGCCGTCCTCCCGATCCTGGCGCGCCGCGGCCTCTGGACCCATCCGGCACCAGCAGAAAACGGAGAAACCTTGACCCCGTTCGCCCCCACCCACGAGCACGTGACCGCGCCATGACGACGATCGCCGTCATCACCGGCAACCCCAAGCCGCAATCACGCACGCACTCCGTCGCCCTGGCCGTCGCCGACGCGATCGCCGCAGGCCTGGGCGCGCCGGCCGACCGCCTGGAGATCGACCTCACCGAGCACGCCGCCCGCCTGTTCGACTGGTCGGATCCTGTCCTGTCCGGGCTGACGGCGGCGGTCGCGAGCGCGGACGTCGCGATCTTCGCCTCGCCCACCTACAAGGCGTCCTACACCGGCATGCTCAAGGCGTTCCTCGACCGCTACGGCTCCAACGGGCTGGCCGGCGTCACGGCGGTCCCCGTGATGACCGGCGGCTGGCCCGGCCACCTGCTCGCCGTCGAAGTCCACCTGCGCCCGGTCCTCGTGGAGCTCGCCGCGACCGTCCCGGCCCGTGGCCTGTACGTCACCGAGCCGGAACTCCCCGAGCTCGACGCCGTGGTGGCCAGGTGGTCCGCCACCGCCACCCCGCTGATCATCCGTTCGCTGGAAAGCTAAACACTTATCCCGAACGGCAGCCGGATAACCGGCGCCTATCTATTGGTTACGCGGATGACAATAATGAATTGTCCGTACGGGCCCGGGAAGTCTAGGGTCGCGGTGATGACTGACGACCTCCCGCCGCGCCTTACCCGCCTCATGTTCCACGGCCCGTTGTCCGAGGGCAGAGCCGCACGCATCGTCGACCGGCTCGCCAGGACACGCCCGGCCACGGTGCTGGACGTCGGCTGCGGCTGGGGTGAGCTGATGCTCCGCATCCTCGCCACCGTCCCCGGCGCGGTCGGTACAGGGATCGACCTCAGCGACGCCGATCTCGCCAGGGGCCGGGACAGCGCGATGGCCCGCGGGCTCGCCCGGCGGGTGTCGTTCTTCGAGGAGTCCGCGGTCGGCACCGCGCGCGGGCCGGCCGACTTGGTCCTGTGTGTCGGCGCCACCCACGCGCTCAGCGAGGCCAAGCCGCCGCAGCACACCCTCGATGCGCTGCCCGCGCTCCGCCGACTGGTCAACCCAGGGGGACGGGTGTTCGTCGGTGAATGCTTCTGGGAGCATCCGCCGACCCCCGCCGAGATCGCCGCCGTGTGGCCTGGCATCACTGCCCAGGATCACTACGACTTGCCCGGGCTCATCGATCTGGCGATGATGGCCGGGTTCCGGCCGGAATGGATCGAGACCGCCAGCCTCCAGGAATGGGATGACTTCGAGTCCGGTTCCATGGCGGACGTGGAGGAGTGGCTCGCGGACCATCAGGATCACCCGCTGGCGGCCGAGACCAGGAAGATGGCCGACGATCACCTGTCCGTCTGGCTCCGCGGATCCCGCGGGCTCCTGGGTGTGGCCTACCTCACGCTTATTCCGCTGCCGTAACACCCCAGGCGCGCAGAAGAGCCCGCACGAGCACAGGACCGGGAGCCAGCCCCGCCAGGCACATCCAGGGATCCCGAACGAAGGGTGGCGTCTGCCCGCCCGCAACCGCGTGTGCCACACGCCAGGGACCACGGCGTCAGCGTTTCCAGTGCGCGATGAAGCCCAGGTAGCGCTCGGCGACCTGGTCGCGTACGCGGGCCGCCGCCGCCTCCCCGCGGTCGGACGCCGCGTAGCCGCGCACGGCGTCCTCCCAGATGCTGCGCCCGATCGCGAACCCGACGAACTCCTCGACCTGGCAGGCCACCTCGAGCCAGTGATCGAGGCGGTCGGCCGGCGCGTCCCGGCCAAGGACGATCAGGTCCGTTGTCCGGCCGCCGGCCTTGGCCTGCCCGGCCACCTGCCGCGCCGCCGCCACGGTCTCCAGGCCCTCGACCTTCCATATCGCGGGCTCCACGCCATGCGCGTAGTTGTCCGCGATTACCTGCGTGACCAGGCCGGGGCGGATGTCATGGTCGTACCTGGCCGCGTCCTGGCCGGCCTGCGCAAGCTGGGCGTCGGTGGCCGGCACGAGCAGCTCGTAAAGCATCGGCACGCCGATGCCGCGCAGCCCGGCGCTGACCTCGGCGAGGCGCTCGAACTGCCCTTCGCGCTCTTTGGGGTCGAAGTCCGGGTTATCGCGGACCAGCACCTTGGAGTAATCGGGGCGGACCGTTTCGACGTGCTTGCGCCACTCCTGCCCCCACTCCAGCGTGAACCACTCGTGGCCGCTGGCTTCGACCGGCACCGCAAGCACCAGCGGCTGCTCGCTGCCGCGGACCGAGTCGATGACGCTCTGCCCGTACCGCTCGTCGACAAGCACCCCGATGCGCCCGTACGTCACCGCGGGCAGGGCCTCCTGCAAACCTTCGTAGATGAGGTGCTTGGCAGCTCGCATGGCGGCGACCTCGGCAGCGTCCGGCTGGTCGTTCTTGACATCGAACAGGGTCCTGCCGAACGATTCGCGGTGATCCATGGCCAGGATGAACAACGGATCGTCGTGCCGGGGCCGCCACCCAGAGTTGGCTGTCATGCTTGTACGCTACCCAGCCGGGCAGCGAGGAGAACGGAAATGACTGATCAGGCAGTCCGCGTCGAGAAGTCGGGGGCGGTCACGACCGTCTTCCTGCACCGCCCGGCGCAACGCAACGCCGTCGACGGCCCGACCGCGGCCCAGCTCGCCGCGGCCTTCCGCGCGTTCGACGCCGATCCGGACGCCGCCGTTGCCGTGCTGCACGGCGCGGGCGGCGTCTTCTGTTCCGGCGCCGACCTGACCGCGATAGGCACCGAGCGCGGCAACCGCGTCAGCCCCGACGGCGACGGGCCGATGGGGGTGAGCCGGCTGCGGCTGTCCAAGCCGGTCATCGCCGCGGTCTCCGGGTACGCGGTGGCCGGCGGCCTGGAACTGGCCCTGTGGTGCGACCTGCGGGTCGCCGATGAGACCGCGGTGTTCGGCGTCTTCTGCCGGCGCTGGGGCGTCCCACTGATCGACGGCGGCACGGTGCGCCTGCCCCGGCTGATCGGCACCAGCAGGGCGATGGACATGATCCTAACCGGACGCCCGGTCGACGCCGCCGAGGCGGTCGCGATCGGGCTCGCCAACCGCGTCGTGCCGGCCGGGCAGGCGCTGGCCGCCGCCCAGGAGCTGGCCGCCGGGCTTGCCGCGTTCCCGCAGGTCTGCCTGCGCAGCGACCGCGCGTCTGTGCTGGACGCCGAGGGCCTTGACGAGGCCGCCGCGATGGCGTCGGAGTTCGCGCACGGGCGCGCGGCGCTGGTCACCGAGGCCAGCGCAGGCGCCGCCCGGTTCGCCGAAGGCGCGGGTCGGCACGGGACCTTCGACCGCGGTCCGCCAGCTCAGTGAGCGAGCCGGCGTCGTAGTCAGCAGAATTGTCGAGGCGATCGAGATCTGGCACGACCGGATCTAGAAGAACGACAGGGTCTCCACGCCGACGCCCGCCTGCACGGTGCGCAGCACCTCGCCGCGCTTTAGGTTGCACACGGCCAGCGACCCCTCGTTGTGATTGGCGATCACTACCGTTTCCCCGTCCTCGTGGAAGGCCATGTTCATCGGGCCCTGGCCGAGGTGCAGCAGGGCCTGTGACGCAAGGTCGGCGGACAGCACGGTCGCCAGCGGCGCCTCGAAGCTGGTGACGACGAGGTACCTGCCGTCGGGGCTGTAGCGCGCGATCTGGGCCGCCTTCTCGTGCCCGGCCAGCCTGATCGTCGAGCGGACCTCGTCCGAGGCCGTGTCCACCACCAGGATCTGCGGCTCCTGGGCGTCGACGTAGATGACCGTCTGCCCGTCAGGAGACATGCCGACTCCGGCGGAGCCGTTCGGCGTGGGGATCTTCTTGATCACCCGCCGTGTGACCAGGTCCACGACGGTCCCGAACGTGTCCTCCTCGTTCTCGGTGTACAGCTTGCTGCCGTCCGGCAGCACCTCGATACGGTGCGCCTTGTTGGAGCCCAGCTCGATCACGTCCTCGATCTCGCCGCTTTCCTGGTCGATCTCCAGCGCCACGCCGCTGTTCTCGCACACGCAGTACAGCTGGCCGCGGGCACCCCAGCGCAGGCCGTGCGGAGCCAGGTACGGATACGTGCTGAAGTCACCATCGTGCCGTCGTTTCCGCAGGTCAAACCGGGCGACAAGGTGACCGGGATGGGGATTGTTCCCGTGGATCCCGTCACCGTAGACAGGAACGTACGCGAAGCGGTGATCGGGGGAGATGAGCAGCTCGTGCACTCTGGGCGCGAAGCCGTCGAGCGTCAGCTCGGTGTCATAGGTCACCGGGTTGAGGAACAGCACGTGATTCCCGATCTTGTCCACGGCGATGAGACCGCTGCCGCCTGTCAGGAAGTTGCCGTCTGTCATTGTTCGTCCTGTTCAATCGCATCGACGGGGATGTGACACCTCCTGGGCAGGAGCCGGGCCAAGGCCCCTGGCCGGGACCGGCTCCGATGTACAAACGCCCCCGCACTCACGACGCCAGGTTAGCCCGGGCTGTTTTTTCCCGGGCCGCCGGCGGCGCGCACCACAGGCACCAGCTGCCCCGCACCAGGCCGTCGGCCATGATCGCGAAGACTTTTCGCAGCTACGAGTGCAAAAGGTCTACGCCATAAAAAAAGTCTTCGCGATCTTCGGATAGCGGAGAGCGCACTGGTGCGGATGCGAATGCAGATCCGGCAGATACGCGCCGCCGGCGCCTGTGCAGCCGGAGCTGCCGCAAGCGGCCTGCACAGCCGGTGCGCTAGGCGGGCAGCTGCTCCCCGAGCGAGGCGTAGCTGCCCCGCCAGAACACCAGCGGCCGTGTCCCGTCGCCGCTGGTTTCCACGTGCCGGACGCGGCCGATGACGATCTCGTGGTCCCCGCCAGGGAGTGCGTGCTCCACCGTGCACTCGACGACCGCGAGCACGCCGTCCAGCCGCGGGCTGCCGGTCAGGCCGCGGCGGTGCCGCACCCCGTCCCAGGCCGCGCACAGGCCGCGCCTGGCGAAGTTGGCCGACAGGTGCCGCTGCCGGTGGCCGAGCACGTTGACCACGAACGCGCCGTGGCCGCGGATCGCCCGCAGCGTCG